>CAMWWG010000012.1 GCA_947177935.1 uncultured Ruminococcus sp.
ACCTATATCTTACAAATTCTGAAAAATTTAAAAAAAACTCTTGACAAAATGCAGGGTTTAGGCTATAATAAGAGAGTATGAAAAATACAGCATTTTTATGATTTACGCATGAGAGGAGGCGTTTTGTATGAAAAGAACTTATCAGCCGAAGAAACTGCACAGAAAAAAGGAACACGGCTTCATGAAAAGAATGTCCGACAGAAACGGCAGAAAGGTTTTAGCTCGCAGGAGAGCAAAGGGCAGAAAGAGACTTTCCCATTGACGAGTCAGACCACAAATTCGCATTTGTGGTCTTTTTGTTTTACGAAAAGGCGGTTGGTGCAGGCGATGACTTACTTATATACAGAGGTTCTTAAAAATAACAGGGATTTTCAGAACTGTTATCAGAGAGGCAGACGGGTGGTGTCACGGAATGTAATTGTCTATGCCCGGCAGAATCGTCTGCCTTGCAACCGTCTGGGGATCACAACAAGCAAGAAAGTCGGTAATGCGGTCTGTCGGAGCAGAGCCAGGCGGATCATCCGGCAGGCATGGCGTGAAGTGGAGATGACAGCACCGGTGGGGCTGGATCTGGTGATTGTTGCCAAATCCAACATTACGGAAATTGACTGTCAAGTGCTTTGCAGATGGATTTTCAGAACTGTTATCAGAGAGGCAGACGGGTGGTGTCACGGAATGTAATTGTCTATGCCCGGCAGAATCGTCTGCCTTGCAACCGTCTGGGGATCACAACAAGCAAGAAAGTCGGTAATGCGGTCTGTCGGAGCAGAGCCAGGCGGATCATCCGGCAGGCATGGCGTGAAGTGGAGATGACAGCACCGGTGGGGCTGGATCTGGTGATTGTTGCCAAATCCAACATTACGGAAATTGACTGTCAAGTGCTTTGCAGATGGATGAGAAAGTACGGCATTCCGGCATTGCATCAGATCTATGCGGGGATGTATCAGGAACCTGTCCGGCGGATCGGGAAATGATTTGAATCCGCATTGGAATTCAGGTTTTTATGAAACAGATCCTGATTTTTGTCATCCGTTGCTATCAAAAATTAATTTCTCCCTTGTTTCCTCGCTGCTGCCGGTATTATCCCACGTGTTCCAATTATGCGGCAACTGCCATTGCACGTTTTGGCGTCCTGAAAGGGCTTGCCCTCGCCGGAAAAAGGCTTCTCCGCTGTCATCCTTGGGCAAGGGGCGGTATAGATGAGGTGCCGGAAGAATGTTCCTGGAAAAAAATTCTTTATCCGGCTTCCGGTTCAAAAAATAATCAAAATAAATAATTTAAATAAATTTAGCAGATTCTATAATTAGATTAGATTAAGATTAGAATACCAGAATTAGAATATTAGAATGAAAGAATTGAGGTTTCACTTTGAATTTTTTGATTAATTTGATTGCATCCCCTTTGGGATGGCTGATGAAGTGGATTTATCATCTTGTAAATAATTATGGTGTTGCAATTATTTTGTTCACGTTCATCACAAAACTGATTCTGTTCCCGGTTTCTTATAAACAGCAGAAAAGCGCCGCAAGAATGCAGTTGCTGAATCCCAAGCTCAAGAAATTGCAGGAACGCTATAAGGACAAGCCCGAAAAACTCCAGATGGCACAGATGCAGCTCTATCAGGATGAGAATATTAATCCCTATTCTTCTTGTCTGACGGCGTTCATCCCGTTAATTCTGCTTTGGGGCGTGCTTGCGGTTGTCTATCAGCCAATGACACATATTCTGGATTATGACAAGGCGACCATTGAAGAGGCAAAATCTGTTATTATTTCAATTGATGAAGATCCTGAATCCGTGGAAAATGCCCTTGAAAAAAACAGTATGCGACAGGAATTAATCATCATGGAAAGATTGCTCCGGAATCCGGATGCGTTCCGTGCGGTGATCGAAGAAGGAGAATTCACATTCATTGATGTGAAAGATAATCATAACAAACTCCTGAAACAGGTGGAATCTATCAATTCCGGATTCGTGACGGAAGTGACGGATTTTGCGAAGACGTTCACGCTTGGCAGTGTGAATCTGAGTGAGACACCAAGCACGAAAATTTCTGAAAATTCCAGTTTCTTTCTGTTCCTGATCCCGATTTTTTCGGGACTCCTCCAACTTGCATTTATGATTTATAATCAGTGGATGCAGAAAAAACGCAATCCGGACATGCCTAACATGGGGAGTATGAACCTGATGCTTTACGCAATGCCGCTGTTCTCTGTCTGGCTTGCATTTACAGTTCCTGCCGGTGTGGGTTTTTACTGGATGTGTTCCTCGGCATTTTCCTTCCTTCAGAGTGTGATTCTCTTTGCGTGGTTCAATGAAGAACGTGTTGAAAAGATCGGTGAGGCAGAGCGGAAAAAGGCGAAAAATTCCAATCGCCGCCCGTCTATGATGCAGAAATTGATGGAACAGCAGGAAGAATTCATGCGGCAACAGCAGGACGCTGGAAACGTTTCGGGGATGCCTGCTAATCGGATTCGTTATGCGGACAGTTTGCAGGAAGAAATGAAATTATCTCGTTCTGAAATGAAAGAATATAATACAGCCGTAATCCGGGAGGCTCGCAAACGAATGGCGGAGAAATACGGCGACGGAACGCCGCAGGAGACAAATTCTAAAAATCAGAAAAATAAATAATTGAAAAACAAAGCCAACAGGAGGCGTAATTAATACATATGACACAAATTTTTACAGCGAAGACAGTCCAGGACGCAAAAGCATTAGCGGCACGGACATTTGGTACAGAAGAAGACAAAATCCGTTTTGAGATTCTGGAAGAACCGAAAAGGGGGCTGCTCGGCATTTTCAAAGGCGGTGAAGCGAAAGTAAAGGCTACTTATATAGAAATTTCTGTGCAGGAAGAAATTCCGGCAGAGATTCCGGAAACAATTCTGAAAGAAGAAACTGTGCTGGAAATTCCGGAAGAAGTTCCGGAAGAAATGATAGAAGAAATTGCAGAAGAAATCCCGGCAGAAGATCTTTCCACACCGGTGGAAGATTCTGTTGAAATTGTGACTGAAAATATAGAAAATTTGAATAGCATGGAAGAAATAGCGCAGACAATTCCTGAAACTGTGTCAGAAATTCCGGAAGAAGTTCCGGAAGAAATGATAGAAGAAATTCTGCCGGAAGAATCTCCGGAAGAAATTTCAGAAACAAATTCGGAAATTTCGGAAAATTCCGAAGAATCCGGCAGTATTCTGGAATTGATCTCTGGTGAGGCATCCGAAGAATCCCTCCAGAAAATTGAACGTGCCAAGAATTATCTCACAAGTGTCCTCTCTGCCATGAACATTCAGGCAACACTCCATGTGAAAGCCGGTGCGGAAAGTGTTCTGATTAATATTGAAACCAAAAACAGCGGTGCTGTGATCGGTAAACACGGCGACACACTGGATGCGCTTCAGTATCTCACATTTATGTCTGCTAACCAGGGCGCAAAAGAATATTACAGAATTATTCTGGATACGGCGGATTATCGGGAACGCCGCCGGAAGACGCTTGAGGAGCTCGCCGCTAAGATTGCTGCGAATGTACTCCGGACAGATCGCCCCCGGACGCTCGAACCGATGAATCCCTATGAACGGCGGATTATCCATTCCGTCATTGCTGACACGGCTGGTGTGATCTCCCGGAGCGTCGGCGAAGAACCTTATCGGAAAATTATGATCCTTCCGGAAAATCATTCTGAACGTTCCGGACGACGGAATGCTTCTGATCGGCATAACCGCCATGGACATCATAGAAATTCCCGGCAGATTCCGGCACGTTCTTCCGGTTCGGGATATCGCTCCCGTTCCCGTTCTGACCGCAGGGAAGAAATGCCGTCCTCCAGAATTTCCATGGATTCCATGAAGACAGATTTTGAAAAAGGTTATCGCAGACCAAGACCGGAGGATGAACTCAACACCGGACTTTACGGCAAATTAAATTTTGATTAATTTTAATTTCAGGGCTGAATGTCTGTCATATTCAGCCCTTTTTCAGGAAAATAGAAATATCATATCATAATTATATTTAATAATTATATTTATAATATGGAGAATATTGCATGAATCATCAGACTGATACTATTGCTGCCATTGCCACGCCGTCCGGTACTGGCGGAATTGCTGTGATCCGGATTTCCGGGGCAGATGCCATCATAAGGGCGGAACAGATCTTTTCCCCCGTCCGTGGAAAATCCCCTTTACATATGGACGGCTATACTTGCAGTTACGGCTATATCCGGCAAGATGAAGAAATCCTTGACGACTGTGTATTGACCGTATTCCGTGCGCCTTATAGTTATACCGGCGAGGACGTTGTGGAAATTTCCTGTCATGGCGGAAGATACCTGACACAAAAAATTCTCCGGACTGTTTTGTGCAGGACGGTTCGTCTGGCAGAGGCAGGAGAATTCACGAAACGGGCATTTCTCAATGGCAAACTTTCTCTGACACAGGCGGAAGCCGTTGCGGATCTGATTTCCGCATCTGGTGAAAATGCTGTGAAATGCGCCCGGACACTCCGGGATGGTGCAACATTCCGTAAAATTTCGGAATTTTCTGCGAAATTACTCGAAATTTTGTCTTCTCTTGCTGTTTGGGCAGATTATCCGGACGAGGATATTCCGGAAGTGAACGCTGAAACCCTGGAACAGGATCTGGAATCTCTGATGTTCCACATGGAACATTTATTAAAAAGCTATGATTATGGCAGAATTCTCCGGGAGGGTCTGCATACAGTCATCATCGGTAAGCCGAATGCCGGAAAATCTACATTATTCAATGCGCTTGCCGGCTGTGAACGCAGTATCGTCACAGAAATTGCAGGAACAACCCGTGATGTAATCGAAGAACAGATCAGAATCGGCGATGTCACGCTCCGGTTATCAGATACTGCGGGTGTGCATAAAACTTCCGACCGGATTGAACAGATTGGTGTGGAAAAAAGTCTTGCCAGTATCCGACAAGCAGATTTGATCCTTGCTGTGTTTGACCAGTCAACACCATTTTCTCCTGAAGATCAGACAATCCTGGAACAGCTCCCGATTGAAAAAACAATCCTGATCGGCAATAAGAATGACAAAGCGCCCTGTTGGAAATTCCTTCAGGTTCTACCCCCGAATTCCGCAGATCCGGCGGCTTGTATCAGTATTTCAGCCAGATCCGGACAATTCCCGGAATTGGAACAGGCGGTAGCAGCATTTGCATCCCGGAAAGCTGTCCCAGCGGAAGACGGTATGATTGCCAATGAACGCCAGAGAGATTGTCTCCAGCTTGCTGTGGATGCTGTTCACGAAGCGCTTGATGCACTCCAAATGGGAATGGCTTATGACGCTGTCACAGTCAGTCTGGATGCGGCATCGGATGCTTTGTTACAACTGACGGGCGAACGTGTTACAGATAAAGTCGTTGACACGGTCTTTGCAAGATTTTGCGTCGGCAAATAATAAATTTATTTCTGGATTGATAAATAATAATTTTAATTTTTTAGTTTTTTAATTAGTGAGTGATGTGCGTGAAAAATACTTATGAAATGGGATGTTATGATGTCATTGTTGTTGGCGCTGGTCATGCCGGAGTGGAAGCTGGTCTTGCCTCTGCCAGACTTGGCTGTCAAACGTTGCTCCTGACAATTTCCCTTGATCAGGTTGCGAATATGCCTTGTAATCCATCCATCGGCGGTACTGCAAAAGGACATCTCGTCCGGGAAATTGATGCGCTCGGCGGTGAAATGGGAAAAGCAGCAGATGCCTGTTTCATTCAGAGCAGGATGCTGAATCGGGGAAAAGGTCCGGCGGTTCATAGTCTCCGTGTCCAGGCAGACCGGGTAAAATATCATAATTATATGAAATATGTCTGCGAACAGCAAGAAAATCTGTTCCTGAAGCAGGGAGAGGCAGCGGAAATTCTCGTTGATCCGGAAAATTCCCGAATTACTGGTATTGTGACAAAATTAGGCGCTGTTTATCATGCACATGCTGTCATCATTGCTACCGGGACTTATCTCAAAGGCAAGATCCATATCGGCGAAGTTTCTTTTGAGAGCGGGCCGGATTCGGCACTTCCGGCAAATGCGCTTTCAGAGAGTCTCAGAAATTACTTGCCTTTGCGAAGATTCAAAACCGGGACGCCCTGTCGTGTTCACAAACGAAGCATTGATTTTGAACAGCTTGAAGAACAGTCGGGCGATCTTGAAATTACACCGTTTTCTTTTGAAAATTTTGATCAGAATTTTCAAAACCAGGTTAACTGCTATATCAGTTATACTAATTCTGAAACGCATGATGTCATCCGGAAAAATCTTCATCGTTCTCCGCTTTATGCCGGAAAAATTGAGGGTGTTGGTCCTCGTTACTGTCCTTCGATTGAAGATAAAATCGTCAGATTTGCTGAAAAAGAACGTCATCAGTTATTTATTGAGCCGATGGGGCTGACAACCGAAGAATATTATTTACAGGGCATGTCTTCTTCACTTCCCGAAGATGTACAGCTTGCATTCCTTCGAACAATCAAGGGCTTGTCCCATGTGGAAATCCTACGCCCTGCCTATGCGATTGAGTATGATTGCATTGATCCGACTGCGCTCAAACCCACACTGGAGACAAAAGCCGTTTCCGGTCTGTTTGGTGCAGGACAATTCAACGGCAGTTCCGGTTATGAAGAGGCAGCCGCTCAAGGACTTGTCGCTGGCATCAATGCTGCTCTTTCTGTTCAGGGGAAACAGCAGATTATCCTGGAGCGCTCTGGTTCTTATATTGGCACATTGATTGATGATCTTGTCTATAAAGGATGCAGCGATCCTTACAGGATGATGACTTCCCGGAGTGAATACAGACTTGTTCTCCGGCAGGATAATGCGGATTTCCGGTTGATGCCGACCGGACGGAAAATTGGTTTGCTCCCGGAAGAACGCTATCAGGCAATGTTGCGGAAATATCAGCTTGTGGAAACAGAAATTCAGCGTGTCCGGAAAACCAATCTTGCGCCGGATCCTGCGTTGAATCAGATGCTTGCCGCATCTGGCACAGCACCGTTGCAGACAGGCTGCAAGCTTGCGGATTTGATCCGCAGACCACAGCTGCATTATCGGGATATTGCCGCATTTGATCCGGAACGACCGGCACTGTCTTCTGAAATCCAGGAACAAGTAGAGATCCAAATCAAATATGAGGGCTATATTTCTCGTCAGAATGAATCGATTGAAAAAGTCAGACGCCTGGAACAGAAAAAACTGCCGATGGATCTGGATTATACTACAATCCGGGGACTTCGTCTGGAGGCTGCCGAGAAGCTGAACCGGCACCAGCCCGTCAGTATTGCACAGGCATCCAGAATTTCCGGTGTTTCGCCGTCTGATATTTCTGTATTATTGATCTGGCTGTCTCGGAAATAATTTTTAAATTATTTCTGATTTTAAATTTTTCAAAGTTGGGAGGGAATGACATGGCTTTGCTGCCGGATTATGTACAGGCAAGCAAATTATTTCAGGAATTCAATATAAATGTTCCACGTGGAACATACCTGAAACTGGAATCGTATGCGGAATTCTTAGTAACATATAATCAGCATGTCAATCTGACGGCTGTCACGGATGGTGATGCTATTTTAAAAAAGCATTTTCTTGACAGTCTCTTATTGCACGAATTGGCACGGGACTGCTTTCCACAGTCAGCGAAAATTCTTGACATTGGCAGCGGTGCAGGTTTTCCTGGTGTACCGCTTTCCTTGATCCGACCAGATTTGCAGATCACGCTTTTGGATAGTCTCCGGAAAAGAATTGTATTCCTGGAGCAGTTAAGAGAAAAATTGGATTGTCAGTATACAGCAGTACACGGACGTGCAGAGGACTTCGCTAAAGATTCGGATTATCGGGAATCTTTTGATGTAGTGACTGCCAGAGCCGTTGCGGCTCTTCCTGTGCTTGCGGAACTTTCACTTCCTTATGTCAAAATGGGTGGCTATTGGCTTGCGATGAAATCGCACGAGGAAATCCGTCCGGCATTGCAGGCAATCCGTTTGCTTGGCGGTGAACTGGTCAATACGATTTCCTATCAGCTCCCCGGCGGTGATGCAAGAAATCTGTATCTTGTCAAAAAAGTGTCGTCCTGTCCTGGAAAATTTCCACGTAAATTTGCACAGATCAAACAAAAATCACTCTAGAAATCTGCAAAATAATCCGGAAATTTGAATGTTCCACGTGGAACATTCAGATTTTTCCGGATTTTTTCATAGATCTGATTAAAAAAATATCGCCCTGTCCGACAGAATTCTCCTGCAAATTTGCACAGATTCAGCAGAAAGCATGATAAGAAACAGCTTACCTGTCCGGAAATCCGTTATTTCCACCGGAAATAACGGATTTTTATGATTGCAAAAATTTCCAAGATCTGTTATGATGAAAATTAGAAGAAGTTCAGAAAGAATCCTTAAAAATTATCAGAAATCTGAACACCAGAAAGGAGAACATCACATGTCCGGAATGTTTGCACCCCCAAAAGAAATTTTCAAAGAAAGGTTAAAAGAAAATTTTCAAGAAAGTCCTGGAGAAAAATTCAGGCAGGAAACAATCCCTCCAATGGAAGAACAGAAGATTCTTTACTTACGCATTGAAGACATCCGTCCGAATCCTCATCAGCCTCGAATACTGTTTCAGCCGGAAGAGCTTCGCTCGCTGTCGGAAAGCATTCGTCAGAACGGAATCCTGCAGCCGCTGACTGTCCGGCAGTGCGGCTGTCTCTATGAATTGATCGCCGGAGAACGTCGTCTGCGTGCTGCCAGACTCGCCGGTTTGCGCTGTGTTCCTTGTTTAATTATGGAAATCAATGACCGGAATTCCGCTATTCTTGCTTTAGTGGAAAATATTCAGCGGCAGGATCTGAATTATTTTGAAGAAGCTGCGGCATTGGAACAATTGATTACTTATTATGGAATGACGCAGGAAGATGCGGCCATTCAGCTTGGACGAGCACAAAGCACAGTTGCCAATAAGCTCAGACTGCTTAGATTGACGGATCCAGAAAAGCGGTATATCTTGGAGAATCAATTGACAGAACGCCATGCAAGGGCACTGCTGAAAATTGCCAGTCCGGAAGAACGCATGAAAATCCTGAAAAAAATCACGAAACTTGGCTTGAATGTTGAAAAAACGGAACGTCTGATTGAAGAACAGCTTGGAAGAGTCCGGGAACAGGAAAATTTCCGGAAACGGCGTGTCCTGTTCCGGGATGTCCGATTATTTACAAATACGATCCAGAAAGCAATAGAAACGATGCAGGCGGCAGGAATTCCGGCGGACGCACAGAAGACACAGGATGAGGAATATATTGAATACCGGATCCGGATTCCACTCCAAAACAGTTTTCAGTCCTGAATTTTTCATGCTTTGAAATGCGATCAATTCTTTTCGGCTTTTCAGAAATTTTATTTGAAAATTTTCCGGATTGTTCCACGTGGAACATGTTCCGGAAGAATTCCTGGAAATATTGAAAAAAATTTGTCAAAATTCTTTACAAATCCCGGCAGACATGGTATAATAAATAGGAAGTCTGAAAAAAGAAGGGAGTTTGATAGTAAATGAATCAGATTATTGCTGTTGTTAATCAGAAAGGCGGCGTCGGAAAATCCACTACAACTGTGAATCTCGCCGCCTATCTCGGTATAAGAGGGAAAAAAATTCTGTGTTTTGATCTTGATGCACAGGGAAATGCGACAACTGGTTTTGGAATCCGTAAAAGAGATCTCACCTGTTCTGCTTATGAAGTCCTTACCGGAAAAGCTTCCGTGAAAGATGCTGTTCTGTCAACGGAATTTGAAAATATTTCCCTTGTTCCGGCGGATGCGGATCTTGCAGGGGTTGAAACGGAACTTGTTCACATGGAGCAGCGTTTTAATCGCCTGAAAATGCAGTTGCTGACCGTCCGAAAGGATTATGATTATATTTTTATTGATTGTCCGCCGGCACTTGGTCAGCTGACAATCAATGCCATGACAGCAGCGAATGAATTGTTGATCCCCATGCTTGCGGAATATTATGCGCTGGAGGGTCTGACGCAGCTTGTCAATACAAGAGATCTTGTTCAGGCAAATTATAATCCGAAACTGAAAATCGGCGGCATTCTCTTTACAATGTATGACAACCGGCTGAATCTTTCCCGGCAGGTTGTCGAAGAAGTAGAGCGCTATTTTCCAGGACAGGTTTATCAGACAAAAATTCCTCGGAATGTCCGGTTATCAGAAGCACCCAGTTACGGCAAGCCGATTTTCTATTATGACAAACACTCCAAAGGGGCTTTGGCTTATGAGATTTTCGGGAAAGAATTTCTGGGCGAACCACTTAGCGGTCTGGCAAAACTGCGGATGAATATTGCAAAATAATTTAAACATCATTTCAGAAAGGGTGATTCCATGGCAAGAGGAGGTCTCGGCGGTGGACTCGGTTCTTTGTTTGAGGATAATTCTGCAAAAGTACCCACCAAACGGACATTACGGATTTCCGAAATTGAACCGGACCGCAAACAGCCGAGAAAATATTTTGACAGCACTGCCATTGCAGAACTCGCAGATTCCATCCGGGTACACGGTATTCTTCAACCAATTCTCGTTAGACCGCTCCCAGGCGGCGGCTATCAGATTGTAGCAGGAGAACGCCGGTGGCGAGCTGCCAGAATTGCTGGTCTTGAAGAAGTACCGGTCGTGATCCGGGAACTGACAGAACTGGAAACAGCACAGATTGCATTGATTGAAAATTTACAGCGTGAAGATCTCAACCCGATTGAGGAAGCTTTCGCATTCCAGAGATTGCAGGAAGAATTTCACATGACACAGGAAGAAATTGCCAGTGCTGTCGGCTGTTCCAGAAGTACCATTACAAATATCCTGCGTTTGTTGCGTCTGCCTCAGAAAATTCAGGACATGATTATGAATCAGGAAATTTCACGGGGACATGCAAAAGTACTGCTTCGGTTTCCAGATGAAAAACGTATGTGTGAGCTTGCTGAGAAATGCGCAAATGGGGAGTATACTGTCCGGCGTTTGGAACAGCTTGCGAATGAGGCAGAGGAAACAAGAGAAATCATGGCGCAGTCGGCTGTAAATCTGCCACTTTCTTACTATGGAGAATTAGAAATGTCTTTGCGGGAGAAACTTGGCAGAACTGTGAAAATTCACGCCGGAAAATCCACTGGCGGAAGTCTGGTGTTTCCATTCTACAACGAAGAAGATCTGAAATCCCTGTTGTACATGTTATTTCCGGATTAAAAATTTTAAGATGTTCCACATGGAACATTTT
>CAMWWG010000013.1 GCA_947177935.1 uncultured Ruminococcus sp.
GTCTGCCGTAGGCATTGCGTTTTACATAGACGGGGAGTGTTCCGAAACAGGTTTGATTCTGATTCTGGATTTCCTTTGCTAGGAGGATCAGACCGGCACACGTGCCAAGAACAGGCATATTTTCGGAAATTTTATCCCGTAGGATCTGGAACAGATCCAGTTCATGAATTAATTTTGATTGCACAGTGCTTTCACCGCCGACCAAGATCAGGCGGTCGAGATTCTGAGGAATGTCCTGTTTTTTCCGGATCAGGATGTAATTTTCTGACAAAAGATCTAAAACATGGGCATGTTCTGCAAAAGCGCCTTGTACTGCAAGAATTCCCGTCATGATTATTTGCCTCTTTCCGCCATCAGCAAGGCAATTTCCTGTTCGTTGATCCCTACCATTGCTTCACCGAGGTTTTCGGAGAGACTGGCGAGTAGTGCAGGATCATTATAATTTGTCACAGCTTTGACGATTGCGGCAGCACGTTTTTCCGGATTGCCGGATTTGAAGATGCCAGAGCCGACGAATACACCCTCTGCACCGAGTTGCATCATAAGGGCGGCATCTGCCGGAGTTGCTACACCACCGGCGGCGAAATTCACAACCGGGAGTTTTTTATTTTCATACACAAATCTGACAAGTTCAACCGGGACTTGGAGCTGTTTTGCTGTTTCAAACAGTTCATCTTCACGCATGGAAGTAATAGCGGCAATCTGGCTTTGCATTTTTCGCATATGACGGACAGCCTGGACAACATCGCCTGTACCCGGCTCGCCTTTCGTGCGGATCATGGATGCACCCTCAGCGATTCTGCGGAGAGCCTCACCGAGATCTTTTGCACCGCAGACGAATGGGACTTGAAATTTGGATTTATCAATATGATAGACATCATCCGCCGGGCTGAGGACTTCACTCTCATCAATATAATCAATTGCAATTGCTTGCAGGATCTGTGCTTCTGCGAAATGACCGATCCGGCATTTTGCCATGACAGGAATACTGACAGCATTCTGAATGCCTTTGATCATAGCAGGATCACTCATTCTAGAAACACCGCCTGCGGCACGAATATCTGCCGGAATGCGTTCAAGAGCCATAACCGCACATGCGCCGGCGGATTCGGCAATTTTCGCCTGTTCGGGTGTCGTGACATCCATAATTACACCGCCTTTGAGCATTTGAGCAAGTTCCTTGTTGAGTGCATAACGATCTGCATTTTGATGATTCTGCATAAAAAAATCTCCTTTTCTGGAATTGTCAGGATTGACAATTCTGTATTCATTTTGTATAATGATAGTATACTGCAATTCTGGTCTGATGACAAGAACCAGATCAGATATTCTGAACCAGGTCAGAAAGGAGAATTTTATGCTTACTTATGAATTGGAGCAGTCCAGAACTGAACCGTTATATAGCCAGATTTATCAATTAATCAGACAGGATATCGAAACAGGACGCATTTCAGCAGGAGAGAAACTGCCGTCTAAAAGAATGCTGGCATTGCAGTTAGGTGTCAGTGTCATGACAATTGAGAATGCCTATCAGCAGTTGCAGGCAGAGGGATATATCAAGTCAGTTGCCCGCAAAGGATGGTATGCAGAAAGATTAGAAAGCCAGTTAATAAAAAAATCGGATTCTGGGATTTTCATTCCGGAGCAGGAGCAGTTGGAAGAACAGCAGGGCTTGTTTCCGTTTACCGTATGGGCAAAGATCATGCGGGAAGAGCTTGCCGGGAATCAGAGAAAATTACTGACAAGAACGCCGTCTAAAGGTGCATTGGAACTGCGGCAGGCAATTGCAGTGCATTTGAAAAATTTCCGGAACATGGATGTGCAGCCGGAGCAGATTATTATCGGTGCAGGCACGGAATATTTATATATGTTGATTCATATTCTGCTTGGAAATCTGCATTTCGGAATTGAAGATCCGGGTTATGCAAAGATTGCGGCGATTTATGCCAGTCTGGGATTGCAGTATGAATATATTTCCATGCAGGAAGATGGAATTGATATAAATGCACTGCGGAACAGTCAGGCGGATGTAATGCATATTTCACCGTCGCATCATTTTCCTACGGGAGCGATTACATCCATCGGAAAACGGTATACATTGCTTGGCTGGGCATCGGAACAGGCGCAGAGATATATTATTGAGGATGATTATGACAGTGAATTTCGATTATCCGGAAAGCCTATTCCGGCGTTGTTTAATATTGATGTCATGGAAAAAGTGATTTATATCAATACATTCAGTAAGAGTTTAACACCTACAATCCGCATTAGTTATATGATACTGCCGATGGGGTTATTGCAGAAATTTCAGGAAAAATTGAATTATTATTCCTGTACGGTTTCCAATTTTGAACAGTACACATTGGCAAGATTTATACAGGAAAATTATTTTGAAAAGCATATTCATAGAATGCGGAAATATTACAAAGACAGGAGAAATTTGTTATTTGCGGAAATGAAAAAGCATTCTGTTTTCAGAAAATCTGTTATTTCCGGGGAAGATGCCGGATTGCATTGTCTGGTGAAGTTTGAAACGGGTCTTACGGATGCAGAATTATTGGAACATGTGAAAAGTTTAGGATTTCATGCGGCGGCTTTACAGGAATATTATCATACAAAACCGGCGGAGGAGCTGCATGTTCTGGTATTTTATTATTAATTAAAAAAATCCGGTCGGGAAATAGCATCCTGACCGGATTTATATTAGGATTTCAAAGAAATTCTGCGTTGTGTGAGCCATTTTTCATAAAGCCGTTCATATTCGTTCATGTTAGTAGAAGTCGTACTGATACGGCAGAACTTTAATTTATAGGATGAAATACCTGTCAACGAGTATTCCAGTTCAAAGGGGGTAAGTCTGGAGATTTCATAGCCATTTATTTCTGTAGAGAGTGGAATGACAATTGCATGGGAGATCAAAATTTTCTCTGCTTCGGCAAAAGCCGTGTATCTGGTGAATTTATCACCGTAATTCTCTGTTGCCTGCGTGTATTTTTCCTGCCAGTTCTGGAAAATTTCCTGTGTAGTACGATATTCGCTCTGATCCCAGTAAGTATAATCCTGTCCGGCCTGGAATGGTTCTGCCCAGGTCTGCGGATCTATGTAATTTGCTGTGACGGAACATTTCATAAAAGCAAAGTTTCCTGATTCCCGGAGATTAGACTGTCGGGATGCGTAAAGTTCCACTTGGATGAAATCCGTGCCAAGTGTTGTTTCAAGTTGGCTTTTGAGAAGTTCACATTCCTGTTCCAGATGTGGCACACTGGAATCATACGGCATAAAAACCTGAATCGGGAATACTGCCCCTGCATTGGTAAGTTCTTCCCTTGCCAGATCCCGAAATTCCTGTGCCTGTGTCGGATTGTAAGAATCTGCCATAGTGATGGGCGCAAGGGCGGTGAACTGTGTGTAGTCCGTTCCTGCACCAAATGTGAATTCTTTCGGCGTAATTGTACGATTCAGGAAACGTTCCGGCTGATAGGATTCATACAGAGAAACTAATGCAACAGGATTGATTGCATGAGTGATCGCTAGCCGGAAATTTTCATGATTAACGGCAATTTTCCAGTTTTGCGGATTATATTTTTCATCAAACTGCGGGTCAAAATTAAATACATAGAAGTAACTGGTGGCGTGATCCGGCTGCATGGGATGGACAAGATCCTTTGTTTCTGCATCATTCATCCATTGATCAAGGGAATCCGAAGAAATCAGAATCCGGTCAATCTCATGACTAAGGAAGGAATCTTCTTTAAATTGTTCCGGGTTTTCGGAATAAATTAATTCCAGGCGGTCAATATAGATATTCTGTTTGTCCCAATACTGGGAATTTTTTGTCAGGATCTGTTTTTCATCCGGAATGTCTTCCGTCAGCAGATAAGCGCCGTTATAAAGAATATGCTGATAATCCTGTCCAAAATTCTCTTTGGATTGTTCCAGGAACTGTCTGTTGACGGGCATGAATGCCGGACTGCTGAGCAGATCCAGGAAATACGGACATGGGGAATCCAGTGTAAACACAAGCGTATTTTTTTCAGGCGCCTGAACGCCAATGTCTCGTGGGAGAATTTGCCGGATTTGTTCACTGGTTTCCTGCGTGTCTTCTGTAAATTCTGTGAATTCTGTAAAATCCGGATTGTTTTCAGAAGTTTCTGAATACCAGGACGGCTTGCTTGTTGCCGGTTCTGTTTCTTCTGTTTCTCCGGTGGTTTCTGTTGTTTCTATCGAATCAGATGTTTCAGAATTGTTTTTTTTCTGATGCAGACTTTCCCGGATTTCTTCCGCACGTTGACGTTTTTCATTCCGGATGTCAATCTTGTACGCTGTATAGTCATAATATGCCTGTGCATTCTGGACTGTCATATGTGTGGTGTAAGATGTCTGCCAGTCAGAATTATTTTCAGCGTTGTTGATATATTCCGCCGCCGCCACCCAGTCATCTGCAACAACTTCTGCATAGGGGTTTCCCTCAGAATCCAACCACTGGACACCTGGACGGATCTGAAACGTCCATTGCGTCATGCTGTCATTGTAAGTCCAGCTCTCCGCAAGTGATGGGATGATATTCCCATAGGAATCATATTCGACAAGGCAGTCGATTGTATTTGCCAGGATGGTAGAGAGTATTTCAGAATCTGTCACAAGATAATTATAATCCTGGATTTTTTCTGTTTCATATATCCGGAACAGATTATTTTCTGATACGGATGTTTTCTTCGGAACGGAAACGGAGTCTGTTTCCGGACTGCACGCCGTCAGCAGGAAACATGTTCCGGCACAGACGACGGCGAGCAGTCTCCGACAGAATCCGGTATTACATAACATGGAATTTAAATGGGTCATAACGCTTGAAAGAAGCGTCATTCTTCTGGATGTTGAGAATCGCAGACCACTCGTCCATTTTTTCCTCGAACGCATCGGAATACTTGGAAACCCGGGCATTATAGATATTGCTCTCATTCCAGAGATCTTCTTCCGTCATTCGGTCACGAATCGCATAACGTGTGACAAGATAATAAGCTTCGTCTTCCTCGACAAGATAGACTTTGCCATAATCAGTGTCCGTGATCGAAAGGAGCTGATTGTAAACATCTTCACTTGGTGTGTAGTAGATTTCCTCATCATCTTCGTAATCTTCGAGATTGATGACAGAAATGATAGATTCATTTGTGTAAGAAACAGTTTCTGTTTCTGTTTCAGAATCAGAATCCAGATTAGAATCTAAATCAGTGTCTAAATCAGATTCGAATTCAGCATCTAAATCAGATTCAGAATCCAGATTAGAATTTAAAACCTCTGTTGTCGTTTCTTCCGGATTTTCAGAATCTTCAGAATCTGTTACGGTGGTTGTCTCCGTCGGGACTGTCTCGGCTTTCGCCGTTGTCGTGGTTAATTCTTCTTCCGGAATGCCGGCTTCCTGTTCAGAAACAGAAGTCATGTAGTAATCATAATCATCCTGGATGCGATTCATTTCGGTCATAACGGCTTCTGCACCGCCGTCCTGATAGGCTTTTTCTGCCTGATTCTGATATTTTTTGGCTAATTCCAGAATTTCTGCTTTTTCAGAATCTTCCAGGACATTCCCCTCGCTGTCGTGGAGATCAAATTTGACATACTGCGCACGGATGTTGTTTTCGGCATAGTAATCCTGTAATTCTTCTTCTGTGACGCCTTCTTCGGCACCGATTTCATAATAATGATCAAAAACAGCTTCACTCTTGTAACTGGATGTCATGACCTTGCGGAATGATTCTTCACTTACACCCAGTTCCGTCATAGAATCTGCGTAATAACTCCAGTAATATTCTAGCATACTTTCCAGTTGTTCTTTTGTTTCCGCATCCAATTCCAGACCAAGTTCATCGAATTTCTTTTCTGTTGTCACGAAATCGACACAGAGCTCTGTTGCCTTGTCTTCCACCCATGTTCGAATATCCTTATTGTCAAGATACAACGTCTGGAGCATTTTGGTGTCTGTCGTGTCCAGGCTTTCATTTTCAGAAGAAAGCTGTGAAAGCGCATTACTATAAGAAGAATTCAGATAATACAGGTAGACACCTGCCGGGACAACGTAATCATCAATTGTCATTGCGGTTGTGGTATTATGGCCACAGCCTGTGCAGGCTGCAATCAATGTGACAACAGTCAGGACAGCAGGGACTTTTTTAAAAGAAAACATGTTTTTTACCTCCGATGATAGATTATAATAGATCATCTTTATTATACTACAAAATCAGAAATAAGTCCATAGCTTTTGTAAAATTTTTTCCGAATTTCACAGAATTTTCAGAATAGGCTTGTGAAATATTATCCAGTATGTTATAATAGAAAGGGGAACTTATTAAATTAAATGTAATTTAAATAAAATTTTAGTTCAGAAAGGCGAATGATAGCCATGGAATTTATGAAAACCAAAAAAAGAGCACTGATCACAGGGGCAACGTCCGGAATTGGCTTGCAGATGGCAATTTATCTGTATCAGAACGGCTGGAAGCTGACATTGACCGGCAGGAATGAAATAATCCTGAAACGCTTGGCGGAGCGTTTCGGACGTGATACCCGGTATCTTGCATTGGATCTGGCTAAGCCGGGCGTAGCAGAACAATTATTTGATTTCTGCAAAGATACCAGAATTGACTTTTTAATTAATAATGCTGGATTCGGCGTATTCGGAGATTTCACAGAAACATCCCTGGAACAGGAACTGGAGCTGATCCAGGTGAACATTATCGCACTGCACACATTGACGAAGTTATTCCTCCGGGAATTTGTCAAACGTGACAACGGCTGCATCCTGAATGTGGCATCCAGTGCCGGTTTTCTGGCAGGTCCAAAATTGTCCAGTTATTACGCATCCAAAAATTACGTTGTCCGGCTGAGTACGGCAATCCGGGAGGAATTACGGCGCAAGCATTCGCATGTCCATGTCAGTGTGCTTTGTCCCGGACCTGTGGACACGAATTTTAACCGCCGTGCAGGCGTGAATTTTTCTGTGAAGCCGGTCTCTGCAAAGTACATTGCACAATACGGCATTGCGGGTGCATTGGCAGGCAAGGGGATTCTGATCCCGACATTTGGCATGAAACTGGGCGTAATCGGTGCGAAGTTATGCCCGGAACAGCTGGCAAACCGGTTTGTCTACGAAATGCAAAAGCGCAAGGAATCGTAAATTAAATACTAGAAAAAACTCTCCTGAGACGAAATCAGGAGAGTTTTTTTATTTTGGGATTAGGGGAGCGTTTACGCTCTCTTTCTGCGGTTTCTGCGCCGTCTAGCGAGGATGTAAGAAGCCGTACTGCCACACATCAGGATTGCGCCAACGGTGTGACTTCTACCCACGCCGGGACCACCCGTAGAAGGCATAGAAATTTCATGACTTTCTATTTTGGTATTCCGGATAGTGATTGCGCCGTCGCCGGGGTTTGTAGCGTTGATTGCATAAATTGTGGTGTTGTCGCCATCTTCAAAGAGATAACTTACATCAAAGCCAACATGAGACTCTTCGACTACCCAATAGTAATAGAGATTACCCTCTGCGTCATATACATCAAGATCTTCTACAACCGTTTTCCAACCTGTCGTTGCGGTGATGTCTACTGATTTTACTAGCTCTGTGTCGTTGTTTGCGCCTTCCGGCTCTGTCCCGTTTGCGAATGCATAGAATGTTGTAACATTCTGGAGGGAGAGCTTTGCAGGATCAGAAGAAACTTTGAATGTTTCTGATGTGCCATCAGCATAATTTATGGTATAACTATAAACATATATCGTGGAAGTGCGTTCTTTAAGTTCTTCTACATGGCTTTTATCGTTATTATTATACACACCCCAACTTGTTTTTCCAGTACGACTAAGATCATAAGTTACTATATTACCATTAATAGATGCTGATATATAATTTTCTGTAAATTGATAATTTTCTATTACATTTCCATCATAATAAACAGTACCATGCTGATAAGACCAGTCAGAACTTGTAATGTAGAGATCAATATAACCTGTACTACCTTCTAACTTAAATGAAATACTATTTATAGCTTTGTTTGTAGTAATATCAAAATGCTCTCCTGCATTCAAAGTGTGTAATGGTGTAGCATTTTCAACTTTTATAGTGAAATAATTTTCTAGTTTATCATCACGCACAGCTGTAATTGTGGCTGTACCCTCAGCCTTGCCTGTTATCTCACCAGTAATTTCATCTACTTCAGCAATATTAGAATTAGAAGATGACCACTTAAACGATCCGTAATTTGGATTAACTTCTAATTGGACTTTATCACCTGGTGCAATCGTATCAATGCCAATAATCTCAAAATTATTTGGCAGTTTTATTTCAAGATTTACGCTTGCAGTGTTTCCACTTTCATCAGTTGCAGTAATGGTAACAACGCCTTTATTTCTTCCTGTTACTGTTACTGTATTACCATCTATGCTGACATCACTTGAACTTGCAGAATAAGTTACATTACCTATATTTTTCTCTATTGACAGTGTTGCTGTTTCGTTAGTGCCTAACACAATTGCGCTAGGACTAATTGTGAGAGACATATCCGAAACTGTAACCTTAATTTCTGCTGTGTTATCATTCTCGTCTGTCACTGTAATCGTAGTTGTACCCTCTGCATTGCCATGAATTATGATTGTTTTATCATCAAATGTTACCGTTGCAATATTTTCATCCTTTGATGTAGCAGAGGCAATAGTTTTATTTGCACTTACAGTTGCATCTTTATTCACGCCAACAGATACCGTGCTTGGCACTTTCAGAATCAGCTCCGCATCACTCGGCACATCCGCAGGATTGGTAGAACGGTAGATATTCACGCTGATACTGCCTTGCGGATCATCCACACCGACCCAATCTTTTTTCAGCGTCAATGCAAGCTGTCTTGTGTTGGTGAGTGTGAGCGTACCTGTTTCGGTTTTACTAGCTTGCCAAATATCAGGCGTGTCATACTGAACCTTGTAGCCTTCCATCTCAGCTTCTTCTACTTTGTAGGAGTAAGTTTTGCCGGCGTTGTTTGTTACAGGAAGATTTTCGTATGTGTACGTCCAGGTATTTCCATCCTTAGTAGGTGTAGGCATATCTACAGCGACTTCTTCCCAATTAGTGCCATCCACACTACACATCAGTGCAAGGGAGATGCCGTCTCTTTTGCTTGTGTCTGCACTGTCACCGACCCAATTCTTCACAACAGAAATTTCCGTTTTGGGAGTTTTCTCCTTTGTGTTCATAGCAATGATTGGTGTTGCAGTGCCTGGCTTTAAACCTTGACCGGAATAGGTAACAGTCCAACCATCCGGAACGTTTATTTCCTCGATATAGTATTCACCATCATCCGGAACGTCTACGACTGCTGTCCAGTTATTGCCTTTTTTGAGTGAAACAGAAATCCGGTTGCCATTTTTATCAACTACATATTCTTTCCCATCAACAGCTGTACAAGTATCTACATAATAAACATTATTAGCGGACTCTGCATATGCTTCTATTTGAGCATTGTAATTGTCAATCAGACCATTTGCCTCTTTGCCATCATTTTCTTGATACTGTGATGGCCACCATCTACCGCCTTCTGTAATTGCACCATTCTTATAGAAATCAAAGTGCGGGATGCTGCCTACAAAAATTGTAGCATTAGGGACATGCGCCTGAATTTCTTCAATACAAGCTTGCAATCTTCTCATACATTCATTGGGATTAGCCTGACCACTCCCACTTTGATGAATATCATTGGTACCACCAAGCAGAAGAACAATATTTGTATCTGATGGAATATCTCTACTTATTCGACCTCTAAAACCGTCAGTATCTGAATTGCCTACTTGTTCTCCAGAATTACCCTTATTAGTTACATTGCCACCAGCAAGTTGATAACTTGCGTTAGTTAAAAGTGTTGTCAATTGTTCAGGATAAGGTGTTCCAGTATTATAACTATGTGTAATAGAATCACCCAAAGCCACAATCTTCAATTCAGTATTTTTACTTTCACTATACTGACTTTCAATTGCATCAAAGTATGCTTTAGCAATTGCTGCATAACCTTCTGTATTCGGATGACATCCATCAGCAAGTAATGGATCAGCAGCTTGCTTATACAACTCCAATGTAATGGACGGCAAACCATCTGTATTATTTGCCACAATATTGCCATCTTCATCATAGATGTCTATGATCGGTTCGCCGGTTTCATCAAACCACTGCTTTTGTACCACAATTGCTGTTCTGGTGTTCTTCACGGTGTATGTGGTTTTCGCACCGTTTTTGATAGGGGTATAAGTTGCAGTATACTTGACGTTGTTTGTCACGCTGTCCATGTTTTCCAGTACATAATAATAGTACGTTACTGGATTGTTCGGATCAGCACCCTCAGCACCTTCATCATCCATGGGCAGACCCGTCCAGGTATAAGACCAGTCATTTGCTGCATTCAGTACAATGTCTTCATAACCTGTTGTATTGCCCTCGGCATCTGTCATTACTTTGGCAGATTTTAAAGCATTTTTCAATTCATCATGCGTCATGCTTGAAATGTTCTGGATTTCACGTTCTGACTGATACAGCGTTACTAGCACTTTATCTTTCGTGTGATTTGCTGCACCATCACTCCAGGTCTTGTTTACGGTAACAGATGCCTCCGTTGCCACTTTGCTCTTATTAGTGACGGTAATATCACCAGTATTCTCATTCAGATTGAATACACAGCTTATGACATAATCATCCTCGTTCGGGAGACCGGTTTCTTCTGCACGGAAACTTACATAACCTGATAATTTTTTATTTCCTAACTCTTCCAGTTTATCAGTGATGTCAAGTTTCCAGTCTTTGGCTCTCTCAAGTTTAATTTCCTCAAAGAGCTTCTCTTCTGCACCAAGTGCCGTCACACCATAGATGTCTACTGTGATTTGATCTACTGGAATTTTACCCTCACTTAATTCATCATTAGAAGAATTCTTCCAGACTTTTTTCAGCATTAATTGCTTAGAGTTCGTAATTGTGACGTTAGAATCTGTATTGGCAGCATTTCCCACATAAGTCGGATAATATGCGCCCTCTTCTTCGTTAGCCTTGTACTTGCCGGTAGTTTCGTCCAGTGTATAAG
>CAMWWG010000014.1 GCA_947177935.1 uncultured Ruminococcus sp.
ATATTATCCAGGCATTGACGCCGGCTGTCGGAGAAATCCGTGACCGGATGTTGTATGTCAAGCGGAAAGGAAAATTAAAAATTTAACTTGAAATAGCAGACAATTGAAAAATATTTCAAAAACTACTTGACAAAATTTAAAAATTATGCTATAATAATTACTGGAATTAAACATGATGCAAGGGAGCTGGCTGTAGGGATGATACAGTCAGCTTTTTTGCAGGATCATCCGGAAAAAATTTTGTTAATTATCATCAGGGGGACTGCTTATGCAGGAAGATTTGCACCAGGAATTGAAATTCGCTGTCATCTGCACGAGCATTCTGGATTTGATTCTCTGGATTGCTTCGCTGTTTCTCGCAGGTTTCCGGATGAGTGTATTATCCGGGCTTCTCCTTGGCAGTTTCGGGATGATTCTGAATCTGTTTTTATTGCGAAGAACGATCCTGAATGCAGTCCGTTCCGGCAAAACAAAAGACTGGACTGGCTATCTGCTCCGTTGTCTGGTGGCATCCGTAGCGATTATGATAAGTCTGCTTTCTGATGATGTGAACACACTCACGGTTGTTCTGCCGTTTCTGTATCCAAAGCTGATTTTCGGCGTATTTTATCTGAAATTTAAAAATAAATAAATTAATTTATTAATTAATTAATAATTGAAAGGGAAGTGAGTTCTTTTGCAGATCAGTGATTTTTTAAGAGGTTCTCCGGATGGGGTCGACGTCAGTGGTCCGAAACTGATTGCCTCGTTTGAACTGTTCGGGATTACAATCAATCTCACGGAAACGGTTGTCCTCAGTTGGGTGATTGTCCTTGGCGTTTTCCTGTTATTGCTTTGGCTGACAAGCGACATGAAAACAAAGAATATTTCGAAAAAGCAAGCTGTTGCGGAGTGGGCTGTTCAGACGATTTACAATCTTGTGGAAGATTCCATGGGGAAACACTGGCGGAAATTTGCGCCGTATATCGGGGCATTGTTCACATTTTCGATTCTGGGCAGTCTGATCAGTATGCTCGGACTCCGGAGCGTAACGGCGGATTTTAATGTGCCGCTTACCTGGGCATTGATTACATTCGTGATGATTCACGGGACGAACATCCGGACGCACGGTTTTGGCGGTTATCTCAAAGGCTATGCTGAGCCCGTTCCGGTGATGCTCCCCATGAATATCCTCAGCGAAGTTGCCACACCTGTTTCTATGAGTCTCCGTCATTTCGGGAATATCGTCAGTGGTATGATTATCACGAGTTTATTATATTTTGCGCTTTCGGCAATTACCAAAAAAATCGGGATTGCATTATTTACCATCGGCATTCCTGCAGTGCTGTCCCTGTATTTTGACCTGTTCAGCGGATTCATGCAGGCATTTATTTTCATTATGCTGACAATGGTCTATATTTCAAATGCAGATGCTAACGCAGAGGCATAATTTTAATGAATTAAATTAATTTAATTCATTTTAATTTATAATTTATTATCAAAATCAAAAATGCAAGTCTGGAGGATTTTACTATGGAAAACATGGAAAACAATGAACTGATTGCAAAGGCAATTGTCCTGGGTGCATCTGCACTCGGCGCAGGCACGGCAATGATTGCTGGTGTTGGTCCTGGTATCGGTGAGGGATACGCTGTCGGAAAAGCCTGCGAAGCCATTGGCAGACAGCCGGAGGGTTCTGGTGCTGTCACAAGAACAATGTTCATCGGCTGCGCCGTTGCAGAATCCACAGGTATTTATAGCCTGCTGATTGCTCTGCTGCTGATGTTCGCCAATCCGTTCCTGAATAAACTCAATGGCTGATCAGATTTGTTCTGAGCAATCAGAATGGAGGATGAATTTTGGATTTTTTAACGATTGATGTCGGCACGATCCTGTTCACGCTGATTAACACGGGATTGATTTTCCTGGCGTTCAAACTGATTCTGTTCAAACGTGTGGATGCCATTCTGGAACAGCGTCAGCAGGAAGTGGCGAATACTTACCAGTCGGCAGATGATGCTATGGCAAGTGCGAATTCTGAGAAAGAAAAATATGCACAGGCAATTGCCAATGCCAAAGAAGAAGCGTCCGGCATTCTCAGCCGTGCAGAAAAACAAGCGCAGAAGCAAAGCGAATCCCTGCTTGAAAAAGCAAGAGAAGAAGCACAGGCAGTCCGTGAAAAGGCAAATCGGGAAACACAGCGGGAGAAGATTCTTGCCCGGCAAGAATTACAGGGTGAAATTTCCGAGCTTGCTGTAGAACTGGCACAGAAGATTATTGAAAAAGAAATTGCGCCGGAAGATCATGAACGTTTGATTGATGACTTTCTGAAAGAACTGGGTGATGCATCATGACGCAGACGATTGGGAAAGTTTATGCAGAGGCCTTGTTTCAGTTAGCACAGGAGGAACATCAGGAAAAGAAGATCTATGAAGAACTCAATCAAGTAGCAGATCTGATCGGACAACATCCGGATTTGGTGATACTGTTGGATGTGCCGACACTGGACACGGCAGAAAGAATTTCGATTCTGCAAAAGATTATTGGGGAAGAACAGGGCATCACAGAGAATTTTCTGTGTCTGCTGGTTGAAAAACGCAGATTCGGCAGGCTCGCAGAAATCCGGAATGCTTTTAATATGCTGTATCATGAGCATTTCCATATTGCGGAGGTTTTCGTGACAACGGCTGTTCCTCTGGAAGATTTCCAGTGGGAGGATCTGCTCCAGAAATTGCATGAGAAATTAGGCAAAAATATTATATTGAGAGAATCTGTGGACAGCTCGCTCATCGGCGGCATGATTGTGCAGTACGGCGATACCAGGATGGATAATTCTGTGAAAAGCCGGATGCAGGAATTTGCAAAGCAGGTTTCCAAGCACTAAAATACTGAGTAAAAGAGAGGCGAAGACATGAATTTACGTCCGGATGAAATATCCAGTATTATCAAAGAACAAATTAAAAATTATCATGCACAGATCAATTTGACCGATGTCGGAACGGTCATTACTGTCGGCGATGGTATTGCAAATATTCATGGATTAGAAAAGTGCATGTCCGGCGAATTGATCCAGTTCGAAGACGACACTTATGGAATGGCGCTGAATCTGGAACAGGACAGCGTGGGTGCTGTTCTGTTGGGATCTGATGAGAATATCAAAGAAGGATCGACTGTAAAACGGACAGGGCAGATCATGTCCGTTCCGGTCGGCGAAGCATTATTAGGGCGTGTCGTGAATGCGCTCGGCGAACCGATTGACGGCGGCGGTGCATTGCATACGGACAAACGTGCGCCCATTGAAAAAGTTGCATCCGGTGTTATCACAAGAAAATCCGTGCATAAGCCCTTGCAGACGGGAATTAAAGCCATTGATTCTATGATTCCGATCGGCAGGGGACAGCGTGAATTGATTATCGGCGACCGGCAGACCGGCAAGACGGCAATTGCTTTGGATACGATCATCAATCAGAAAGGACAGGACATTATCTGCATTTATGTTGCCATCGGACAGAAACGTTCGACTGTGGCAAATGTTGCGGAAACGCTCCGGAAAGCTGGTGCAATGGATTATACGATCATTGTATCGGCAACGGCATCCGAATTAGCGCCCTTGCAGTACATTGCACCATATTCCGGCTGTGCAATGGGTGAATATTTCTTGGATCAGGGCAGAGATGTGCTCTGCGTTTATGATGATCTTTCTAAACACGCCGTTGCCTATCGTGCATTGTCATTGTTACTGAAAAGACCGCCGGGACGTGAGGCATATCCCGGAGATGTCTTCTATCTGCATTCCAGATTACTCGAACGGGCTTGCAGTTACAATGAGAATTACGGCGGTGGTTCTCTGACCGCATTGCCGATTATTGAGACACAGGCAGGGGATGTGTCGGCTTATATCCCGACGAATGTAATTTCTATTACAGACGGACAGATTTTCCTGGAGACAGATCTGTTCAATGCCGGTGTCCGTCCGGCTGTCAATCCGGGTATCTCGGTTTCCCGTGTCGGCAGTGCCGCACAGATCAAGGCAATGAAGAAAGTTTCCGGTTCTCTGAAATTATCTTATTCGCAATACCGGGAATTGCAGGCATTCTCCCAGTTCGGTTCTGATCTGGATGCAGACACGAAAAACCGGCTTGCTATGGGTGAACGGATTGTAGAAGTCCTGAAACAAGATCGCAATGCGCCGTTGCCTGTCGAATTGCAGGTGTGTATTATTTATGCCGTCACAAAAGGCTTTTTGAATCAGATCCCGGTTGAGAAAATTAAAGATTATCAGCAGGCATTATTTGCTTATCTGCAAGAGACGCATGGAGAGTTATTGCAGAATATTGTAACTACGAAAGATTTGTCTCCAGATGATGAGAAAATTCTCAGCCAGGCGCTGACGGATTTCAATCAGCAGTATTTGAGCTGAAAGTGAGCGTGTCATGGCAAATCTGAAAGATATTAAGCGCAGAATGCACAGTGTAGAAAATACGATGCAGATCACGAAAGCGATGGAGCTTGTGGCGTCATCCAAGTTAAGAAAGGCGAAAGAACGTGCCGAAAATGCAAAGCCGTTCTTTGAGGCAACTTATAAATTAATGGCAGAGATTGCTACGGAAGATCATTATTTTGATTCTCAGTATGTGCACAAACGCACGGAAGATGCAAAAGCCGCTGTGTTACTGATTGTGATTGCCGGAGACAGAGGGCTTGCCGGAGGATTCAATGCGAATGTGTTCCGTCTGGCACAGACCCGGATTGACGAAGTCAGAAGTCAGGGCGGTAATGTGATTGTCATGCCCATCGGACAGAAAGCTGTGGATTATTTTGCAAATAAAGAGATTAAGATTCTTAAGGCTTATGATCATGTGGCAGAACATATGAATATTTATCTGGCAATGGATATGGCAGATTTTATCATCCGGACATATCAGAGGCATTCGTCTTTGCAGAGCGTGGAGCTGATTTTTACAAATTATGTTTCGCCGATTCTGCAAGTGGCACAGAAAATGGAAGTGATTCCATTGGAAGAACTTGCAGGAAATCCGTCCCGGCGCTGTGCAGTTGAATATGAACCATCCCCGGAAGCCGTGTTTGAAAAGCTTGTCCCCAGATACGTTGCAAGTTTATTATACGGCGCAATTGTGGAATCGTTCGCATCTGAACAGGCATCCCGGCGCACGGCAATGGAGAATGCAACAGACAACGCAACAGAAATGATTGATCAATTGTCGTTATTATACAATCGTGCAAGACAGGGTGCAATCACACAGGAGATTACGGAAATTGTCGGCGGTGCAAGCGCACAGCAGTAAGTGAATGCAGGTGAAAATGATTGGAAATGATATTCAGGGAAATGAGAAGAAACAAGCAGGAAATCCCGGAATCTGAATGCCGGGAAATTCTGCAATCCGAAAAACGTGGGATTCTTGCCGTTCATGGAGATTCTGGCTATCCCTATGCTGTTCCTGTGAATTTTTATTATGATCCGGCAGAAAACAGAATTTATCTGCATTCTGCGAAAGCAGGGCATAAACTGGATGCCATCCGGAAAGATCCCAAAGTTTGTTTTACCGTTCTGGAACAGGGATTCAAAAAGCCCGGCGACTGGGCGTATTACGTCCGGAGTGTCATTATTTTCGGAAAGATAGAAATTCTGACAGATCCGGAGCTGATCCGGGAGAAAGTGAAATTACTGGGACTGAAGTATTATCCCACGGAACAGGAAGTGCTCCGGACGATGGAAAAACATCTGGGAAATCTGGAATTGCTTGCAGTACAGATAGAATCCATGACGGGAAAGCTTGTGCATGAAAAATAATATTTTGAAATGAAACTATAATTTATTAATTATTTATTAGAAAAATTACTGGATGGAAAGGGTTTTGCTATGCAGAATATTGGTAAAATTGTGCAGATTATCGGCGCAGTCGTGGACGTCCGTTTCCCCAAAGAAAAGCTCCCATGTCTGCTCAATGCAATTACAGTCGATCACAACGGCACAACGCTTGTGATTGAAGTTGCTCAGCATATCGGGGATGATATTGTCAGATGTATTTCTATGGGCAGTACGGACGGGCTTGTTCGTGGGATGGACGCCGTTGATACTGGTTCGCCGATCCGTGTTCCGGTCGGCAAGGAGACACTTGGCAGAATGTTTAATCTGTTAGGCGAGGCAATTGACGAGAAACCGGCTCCGGAAACGGCAGAAAATTGGGCAATTCACCGGGAAGCGCCGAGTTATGAAGAACAGGCAGCAGCAAATGAAGTCCTGGAAACCGGCATTAAAGTCATTGATCTGATTGCACCGTATCTCAAAGGCGGTAAGATCGGCTTATTCGGCGGTGCAGGTGTCGGCAAGACAGTTCTGATTCAGGAATTAATCAACAATGTTGCGACTCAGCATGGCGGAATTTCTGTCTTTACGGGTGTCGGCGAGAGAACTCGTGAGGGTAATGATTTATACAATGAAATGACTGAAAGCGGCGTTTTAAATAAGACAGTTCTGGTTTATGGTCAGATGAATGAACCTCCCGGCGCAAGAATGCGTGTGGCATTATCCGGCTTGACAATGGCAGAATATTTCAGAGATACCGAGGGGCAGGATGTGTTATTATTTATTGATAATATTTTCCGGTTCACACAGGCAGGTTCGGAAGTATCTGCTCTGTTAGGACGGATGCCGTCCGCCGTTGGCTATCAGCCGACGCTTGCCACGGAAATGGGTGCATTGCAGGAGCGTATCACTTCCACAAAGAAAGGATCAATTACATCTGTTCAGGCAGTTTATGTCCCGGCGGATGATCTGACTGACCCCGCACCGGCGACGACGTTTGCGCATCTGGATGCAACGACAGTATTATCCAGATCTATTTCTTCCCTGGGAATCTTCCCGGCGGTTGATCCGCTGGAGAGTACTTCCCGGATTCTCGATCCGGAAATTGTCGGCAAAGAGCATTATGAAACAGCAAGAGCTGTCCAGAGTATCTTGCAGAGATATAACGAATTGCAGGATATTATTGCCATTATGGGTATGGATGAATTGTCTGAAGAAGACAAGCGCATTGTAACAAGAGCCAGAAAAGTACAGCGTTTCTTGTCGCAGCCATTCTCCGTTGCGGAACAGTTCACGGGAATGCAGGGCAAATATGTGCCGCTGAAAGAAACGATCCGGGGATTTAAAGAAATTATCGAGGGCAAGCATGATGATCTGCCGGAATCTGCGTTCTTATTTGTCGGAACAATCGAAGATGCCGTAGAGAAAGCCAAGACCATTCAGGAATAAAGGTGATTTTTTATGAATACATTCCGATTGGTGATTCTCACACCGGATAAGATCCTGTTTGATGACCAGGCGATTCAGGTGACTGCAAGAACGACAGAGGGCGATGTCGGGATTTTAGCCGGACACATCCGTTATGTGGCAATGCTCCAGACAAGCGCTCTGACGGTAAAACTTCCGGACAGTACTTACAAGCAGGCGGCAATTGCAAGCGGTGTGCTGAAAGTCTCAGATGAGAAAGTTTCCATTATGGTGACGGCTGCGGAATGGGCGGATGAGATCGACCCGGACTGGGCGGAACGTTCCAGACAGGATGCTATGGCAAAGATCGAGGCGGCA
Organism: uncultured Ruminococcus sp.; assembly: GCA_947177935.1. Taxonomy (GTDB): domain Bacteria; phylum Bacillota; class Clostridia; order Oscillospirales; family Ruminococcaceae; genus UBA3855. The sequence continues at coordinate 7,592 of CAMWWG010000014.1, forward strand.
CAGAATCAGCCGGATAAATTAGAACGTGCTAATCTGAAATTGCAGAGAGCCTTGAATCGTCTGCGGATCTCAGGACATGGAACACATTAACAGGAAAAAAATCCAGCAAGCGAATGAAAAGCTTGCCGGATTTTTTTGTGTAAATTTTACTTAAAATATGAAAAATTATAAATTTTCTTTCTGTTCTAAGATCAAATTGAATTGATTTTAATTGTCGTTTTCTGATTCATCTGCGATAACCAGTTCTTCGGCAATTCGCATATCTTCTTCTATTTTGAGAATAATACGTTTCAGAGCATCCACAGTGTCTGCAAGGCGAGCTTGCGAATCATAAAATATATCTTTAAAAGGATACTTTGACTCTGATGGTTCTAACATGGATTTTATCTCCTTCGTTTTTAAATTTTTTTATAGAATTGCTTTTTTATATTATACAATCTATAGAATGAAATTGTCAATAGAAAAATGAATTTATGGTATAATTTTGGTATAATCTACAATGGAAAGGATGGATTTTTGTGGCTTATTACCAAAGATTAAGAGACCTGAAAGAAGATGCGGATCTGACACAAAAGCAAGTTGCTGAATTAATTGGCGTTTCTACTAATCATTATGGCAAATATGAACGTGGTGAGACAGATATTCCCCTCGAAAAAGCTGTGATTCTGGCTAAATATTACAATGTTTCTTTGGATTATCTGGCAGGGTTGACAAATTTTAGAGGTAATAAAAATGGTAAGCGTGATACCCACAGTGAAAATAAATTTGTCGATATAAAATTTAAAAAATCTGACTTGTATCATTTGATTTTGTTATTGGAAAAAATAGTTGCAAATTATGACATGAAAAAATTAAAAGAATATCTGAAAAAATAAAATGAAATCAGCTCTAAAATGTGAATTGTTTTGGAGCTGATTATTATATATAAAGCATAGATTTAATTTCATCAGAAAGTGAAAGAATTTCATGCCATAACGGAGCTGTTTTAACAGCATTTATATTCCAGAATTCAGGGAAATTTTTTTCTACTGCACAAAATTTTTCATAAAGCTGTGTGCATTTTTGAAAAATAATTTGATTAATCCACCCATTTTCTAGCAAAAAATTTAAATTATCTTTACATAAATTGATTCTGACATCAATGTCAAAATCTTCAAAGATATAAGTTCCAATGAAAGTCTCATCTTGATTCAGCAAGAATAAACCGCATTCATGTAATGTTGCAACAAAACGATCATATCTATTTTCTTCTAATTGATAAAATTTTTCCCAGTTCAAGCTTGCTCACCATCCTGTGATATAATTTTTGTTTCTCTAGTTTCCAGAGTAATTTCAATGTTGGAATTGTTCAGAATTTTGGCGGCAGTTATCCAAAGATAAGGTTCATCCCTGCCAAATTCAAGCCATTGATCTGTGATTTTATGATATTTGTAAGATTGAAAGGGTTCTCTGAGATAATAAATTATCATGCCACAGCCATATATGATGCAGAAATGTTCTTGCTCGCTGATGACTGCTCTTTCTGGTTCGCCATAAAAGTCACCAATCACAACTTTTCTGTTTGTATGTTTCTGATAAAGTATCACAGTTTCAAATTCATGTGTAATAATGAAATGTTTGCTTTCAGTGAGAATTTGTTCATTTGAAGATAAGTTTTTCATAAAATCACCTCTGTATTTATTATAATATAGAAAAATCTAAAAGTCAACTGTTGAGAAATATTAAACAAATCTAATGAAATTTTGTGGCAGATTTGTTGATACTTCACAAAATACAAATTTTTTCGGAAAAATTTAGAAAAAATTGCAAATACTACTTGCTTTTTTTTGAAAAATATGCTATAATAAATTTACCGTCCAAAAAAGACAACTGTTCTCCACAGACGGAATTTTATGATTTATGTAGGAGGTTCTTAACAATGGCGTTAAAGAATCAGTATTTACTTGATCTCCTGGAGAGAGTCAAGACCAGAAACCAGGGCGAGCCGGAATTTATCCAGACAGTAACAGAAGTTTTTGAATCTGTTGAGCCGGTCGTTGAAAAAAGACCTGATCTCGTAGAAGCAGGCGTTCTCGAAAGAATCGTTGAGCCGGAGCGTCAGATTGTGTTCCGGGTTCCGTGGGTGGATGACAACGGCAAAGTACAGGTTAACCGTGGTTTCCGTGTGGAATTCAATTCCGCAATCGGTCCGTACAAGGGCGGTCTTCGTTTCGCTCCCAATGTATATATTGGTATTATCAAATTCTTAGGTTTTGAACAGATTTTCAAGAATTCCCTGACAACTCTGCCCATGGGCGGCGGTAAGGGCGGTTCTGACTTCGATCCGCAGGGCAAGTCTGATGCAGAAGTAATGCGTTTCTGCCAGAGCTTTATGACAGAACTCAGCAGACACATTGGTCCGAACACAGACGTGCCGGCTGGTGACATCGGTGTTGGCGGTCGTGAAATCGGCTATCTGTTCGGACAGTACAAGAGACTCCGCAATGAATTCACAGGTGTTCTGACTGGTAAGGGTATGGAATACGGCGGTTCTCTGATTCGTCCGGAAGCAACTGGCTACGGTGCTGTTTATTACACAGTAGAAATGCTCAAGCATTTCGGTGATGACATCCAGGGCAAGACTGTTGCAGTGTCCGGCTTTGGTAACGTTGCATGGGGTACCATCAAGAAAGTGAACGAGCTTGGCGGTAAAGTTGTAACGATCTCTGGTCCTGACGGTTATGTATACGATCCGGATGGCATCAGCACAGACGAAAAAGTAGATTATCTGCTCGAAATGAGAGCATCCTGCCGCAACAGAGTACAGGATTATGCAGATAAATTCGGTGTAGAGTTCCACGCAGGCGAAAAGCCGTGGGGTGTTAAGGCTGATATCATTATGCCTTGCGCAACACAGAATGAAGTTGGTATGGCTGAGGCTGAGCAGATCGTTGCAAATGGCGTGAAGTACTATGTAGAAGTATCCAACATGCCGACATCCAACGAGGCAATCGCATTCCTGAAGTCCAAGGGTGTTGCAGTTGCTCCTTCCAAGGCAGTCAATGCCGGCGGCGTTGCAGTTTCTGGTCTGGAAATGTCCCAGAACTCTCTGCGTTACAACTGGTCAGAAGAAGAAGTTGATGAAAAGCTCAAGAACATCATGAAGAATATCTTTGACAGCTCCGTCAAGGCTGCTGCTGAGTATGGTCTTGGTGATGACCTGGTAGCAGGTGCAAACATTGCAGGTTTCCTGAAAGTTGCAGAAGCTATGAAGGCACAGGGCGTTGTTTGATTCTAAGTAATAGGATATAAAAAAACAGGGAGCTGATTTCAGCTCTCTGTTTTTTATTCGGGAATTTTCGCAGGATTTCTTATAAATCATAAAAAGAGAAAGCATGAATCAGATAAAAAAGGACATACAAGATAAGCGTAACATTGTATTTTGGATAGAGAAATAGAA
>CAMWWG010000015.1 GCA_947177935.1 uncultured Ruminococcus sp.
GGACAATCAGGAGATCTTTCGTATCCAGGACGAAATCTAAATTGACATCGCCGGTAACCAGCTCCGGGATTTCGTCTGTCTTCTGCAATAATTTCATGGAACACACTCCCTCAATTCCCTGGTAATTCACATGCGCCCATGAACCGTCTGCTTTCGTCACGGAAACAACCGTCCCCGTCGGAATCACCCCCAGAATACTGCTCCATGTGCCATGATCTGCCCGTAAATTAAGATCGGAAGTTACTTCATAATTTCCGGCATAATCTTTCGTGCAGGTGTCCGCAATTTCAGAATTGCCATGATACCGGAGGACACCCTGCCAGTTTCCATACTTGTTGTCATACCAGTAATTTCCGACGGAAATTTCCTTGCCGTTCTGGTCACCGCTCTTGGAATAACCGTAATCCTGATGCGCCGCAACGGTTTTGCGATTTCCTAAATAAATTTCCGTATGTCCGTTGGAGAGCAGAATATCTCCCCGTTCAAGCCAATCTGTGTTGGACAACGCCCGGCTGCCCCTTGGGATCCATGTAAAATTTTCAGCCGTGAGATTCGCTTTAAGATTCCGTGTCGTGTCGGCATTTAGTGTAGGGATACCGGCATTGCGTAATGCAGAAATCACAAACGAAGAACAATCATAATCCGGATTGCCCCAGCGATTGGATTGGCTGTATCCGTGAGAATCATCATTTGCTGTCTGAATTGCCCACTGCAAAGCAGATTCCATTTCTTCTGAGAGAGCACAGGCGTGTATTTCCGCCATCACCAGACAGAACAGACATGCTGCAAGCAGGACAGCAAACATGATGATTTTTATTTTACTACAAATATTGGAAAATTTTGCAATCATCCGTAAAAACTTCAATAAACCTTTCAATTCTACAATCCTTTCTTAAATTTTTTTTAATCTTCACAACAAAAAAGCCTTTTCTGCATCTAAGAAAAGGCTTTTTCTGAAATTCTCAACCACGTCCGAACAATTCGCTTAATTTGTCTTTGAATGTCTTGCGTTTGGTATAATTCTTCTCGCCGAGGGAATCCTCAAATGCTTTCAGCAATTCTTCCTGCTTTTTGCTCAGACTCTTGGGAACTTCAATATTTAATTTGACGTACTGATCGCCCCTGCCGTCTCTCTGGAGTCTCTGAATGCCCTTGCCTTTAAGTCTGTGCTTTGTTCCGGGCTGTGTGCCTTTGGGAACGGTCAGCGTTACATTACCGTCAATTGTCGGCACCTGAATTTCATCACCGAGCACAGCCTGCGCAAATGTAATGGGAATCTCACAGCTCACATCAAATCCACTTCTGGAAAAAATCGGATGCGGACGCACTGTCACATTCACATTCAGATTCCCGTTAGGTCCGCCATTGATACCACAGTCGCCCTCATTGGAAACACGCAGCGTCTGTCCGTCGTCGATGCCTGCCGGAATGTTAATAGTAATCTTTTTCTGGACACGGGTTCTGCCCATGCCGTGGCATTTAGCACAGGGATTTTTAATGATAGTCCCCTTGCCGCCGCACTTGGCACAAGGTCTCTGGGAAGAAATTGCGCCCATAAACGTCTGCTGTGTAACTCTGACACTGCCACGCCCCTGACAATCCGGACAAGTCTCCGGAGAAGATCCTGCCGCACAGCCGGAACCGGCGCAGACATCGCATTTTTCCTGGTGTGCAATCTGGATTTCCTGGGAAGTGCCTTTACATGCGTCCATGAAACTGATATTGATACTGGTCGTGATATCCTTGCCACGTCTTGCGGCATTTGCAGAACTGCCGCTGCTGCGGAAACCATTTCCACCGCCGCCGCCGAAGATACCGCCGAACACACTTTCAAAAATATCGCTCATGTCGCCGTATCCGCCTGTAAATCCGCCGAATCCGTCCATGCCGCCCATACCGCTGCCATCCAGACCGCCATGCCCGAACTGGTCATAACGCTGACGCTTTTCGGCATCAGACAGCACAGAATACGCCTCATTGATTTCTTTCATCTTTTCTTCGCATTCTTCGGCATTGTCGGGATGCAGATCCGGATGATTTTCTCTTGCCATCTTACGATAGGCTTTTTTAATTTCATCTTCACTTGCGCCCTTCTGGATGCCCAGAACTTCATAATAATCACGTTTTTCAGCCATATTTCTCCGTCGGAACGGCACTCCTCTCTATCAGCATTTTCATGAATTTTAAAATGAAAATTCATGAAAAACAGGAAATAAATTTAATTAAAATATTAAAAATAATAAATATAAACAGATCAATATTGACCAGCAACAGGGCGGATGACTCCGCCCCTGTTGGAAATTTAAAATAAAATCAGAAATTATGCCTCTGTGAAATCAGCATCAATCACATCATCATCATTACCGCCGGACGGTGTTTCTTCTGTGAATGCGCCGCCTGCCATATTCGGATCAACGCCTGCGCCCATATTCGGTGCGCCACCTGCCTGCTGATAGATCTTAGAGCCTGCCTCCATGAGCACTTTCTGGAGTTCATCCATTTTTGTCTTCATGGCAGCTGTATCATTGGCATCAATTGCGGACTGCAATTCGGAAGATTTTGCACGGACAGCGTCCTGATCCGCCTGCGCCATCTTGTCGCCCAGTTCTTTTAAAGTGCCCTCGCACTGGAGAATCATGTTTTCTGCATTATTCTTTGTGTCGACTTCATCACGGCGCTTCTTGTCTTCCTCGGCATATTGCTCTGCCTCTTTGACAGCCTTGTTGATATCCTCCTCGGACATGTTCGTAGATGCCGTAATGGAAATATTCTGTTCCTTGCCTGTGCCCTGGTCTTTGGCTGTTACATGAACGATACCGTTTCTGTCAATATCAAATGTGACTTCGATTCTCGGAACGCCACGCATTGCTGGAGCGATACCATCCAGACGGAATGTGCCGAGCTGTTTATTATCTCTTGCAAACTGTCTTTCACCCTGGAGGACATTAATATCTACAGCCGGCTGATTATCTGCATAAGTGGAGAATACTTCGGATTTCTTCGCCGGGATTGCCGTGTTTCTCGGAATCATGACCGTGCAGACGCCGCCTGCTGTCTCAATACCGAGGGACAACGGTGTCACGTCAATCAGCATCAGACCTTCTTTGACATCACCGCCGAGCACACCGCCCTGCAATGCCGCACCAAGTGCCACGCATTCGTCCGGATTGATACCCTTGAACGGATCTTTGCCGATGAGTTTCTTGACAGCATCCTGGACTGCGGGAATTCTGGAAGAACCGCCGACCATCAGAACTTTATCCAAATCGGATGCTTTCAGACCGCTGTCAGACAATGCCTGACGAACAGGTTCCATGGTAGCCTGTACAAGATCTGCTGTCAGTTCATTGAATTTTGCCTGTGTCAATGTCAGATTCAGGTGTTTCGGACCATTTGCATCCGCAGTGATAAACGGCAGATTAATATTTGTTGTAGGAGTAGCAGACAATTCGATCTTGGCAGCTTCTGCCGCATCTTTGAGTCTCTGCATTACCATTCTGTCCTGGGACAGATCAATGCCCTGTTCTTTCCGGAACTCGTCAACCATCCAATTAATAATTCTCTGGTCGAAATCATCACCGCCAAGACGGTTATTACCAGCGGTAGCAACAACCTGCTGATAACCCTCACCCATTTCGATAATGGACACGTCGAACGTACCGCCGCCGAGGTCATACACCATGACTTTCTGGTCATCTTCCTTGTCAATACCATAGGACAATGCTGCCGCTGTCGGTTCGTTGATAATTCTCTTGACAGCCAGACCGGCAATCTGCCCGGCATCCTTGGTTGCCTGTCTCTGTGCATCCGTGAAATATGCCGGAACTGTGATAACAGCCTCGTTGACTGTTTCACCCAGGTAAGCTTCCGCATCCGCTTTCAGCTTCTGGAGGATCATAGCAGAAATTTCCTGAGGCGTGTATTTCTTGCCGTCAATATCCACTTTATAATCAGAACCCATGTGGCGCTTGATCGAAGAAATGGTCTTATCCGGATTTGTAATTGCCTGGTTCTTGGCAACTTTACCGATCAGACGCTCGCCGGTCTTAGAAAAAGCCACAACGGACGGCGTTGTTCTTGCACCCTCTGCATTTGCAATGACAACCGCATTGCCGCCCTCTACGACTGCAACACAGGAATTTGTTGTACCCAGATCAATACCAATAATTTTGCCCATAAAAAACGCATCCTTTCATGCTTATTATTTTTTTAAATAAATTTAAAATTAATTTAAATCAACCTGCCACAGCGACCATTGCCGGACGAATCAGACGATCCTGAAGCATGTAGCCTTTCTGGAAAACTTCACAGACAGTGTTCTCCGGGAACTCCTCGCTTGCCTCTTCCCGTTTGATTGCCTGGTGGATATTCGGATTGAATTCTGCGCCGAGCGCCGGAATTTCTGTCACGCCGAGCTTTTCCAGAAATCCCCGGAACTGTCCGAAGATCATCTCCATTCCCTTGTGATATTCCGCATCCTGACACGGCACATCCATGGCACGTTCAAAATTATCCACAACCGGAAGGAGCTGTTCGACGCATTTTGCCGTTGCATCGCCGTAAATGGCAAGCTTTTCTTTCTCTGTCCGCCGGCGGAAATTTTCATAATCTGCCAGCAGTCTGAAATATCTGTCCTTTTCGGCTTCGAGCTCGTCGGATGTCTCAATTTCATCAAGCTCACTGGCGGCATCTTCCATTTTTTCCGGATTTTCCGGATTCTTCTGAACCGCCTGTTCTTCTGGAATCTCTGGATTTTCCTGATTTTCCAGGTCTTCCGGATTCTCCTGATAATTTGTATTCTCTTTATTCGTGGGAATCCACCCCTTTCTGAAAAATTTATGAAAAATTTTTAATTTTTTAAAATCTTTTCTAAATTTTCTTGAAAAATTTTTAAATTTTTTTCTGATCTTCTTCATCCGGACACGGCTCTCTGGTCTGTTCTGATTGCTCTGAAATCAGATCTGTGATTTTTTGTGAAAAATATGCAATATAGGGAATTACTTTCGCATAATCCAGACGCATAGGACCAATGACACCAAGAGAACCAACATTCTTTCTGCCCTTACGATATTTTGACACAATCATACTGGAATTGCCGATGACAAAATTTTCTCTGTCCTTGCCGAACACAACTCGAATGCCACTAAAAGAATCATCCATCAGCTGCATTAATTCGTCCTTGTGTTCGATAAACCGGACGACTTCCATTTTATCCAGATCCTCGTAAGAAAACAGATGTTTCTCGCCTTTGCATAATAATGCGTGCTGCCGCAGATCCCGGTATAATTCAAACACACCCTGCACAAGCGGTGCAAGACTCATCATGTAGGCAGTCATTGCCGCTGTCAGATTCTCCATCAGTTCGTCGGATAGTTCTGAAACGGAAATCCCCTCCAGATGTTCGGACAGATAGCCGGAAAACCAGCTGAGCTGTTCTTTGGTCAGATCAAATTCCAGACGACATGCCTTATTCTTGATACTGCCGCCGGACGTGATTAACAAAATCACATACACACGCTTTCCCGTAGGGATGACTTCCACTTTGGAAATCACGGAAAACTGCGGGGAGAAATCCGAAACGACAGCGGCGCACTGTGTCAGCTCTGCCAGTGCCGTTGTAGCATTCTGGATCAGGAGTTCTTCACTCATCTGATTCCCGTTTCCGTTGACGCCAAGCATGTGATCAAGTCTTTCCCGTTCTTCTTCGGGGAGATCCGCCGGAGACATCAGCTTTTCAATGTAAAGCCGATAGCCCAGGATGGTAGGAATTCTGCCGGCAGACGTGTGCGGCTGTTCCAGATAGCCAAGCTGTTCGAGAACCGCCATATCATTGCGGACAGTGGCAGCAGAAACATGAATTTCCGGCAGAGAAGCAATCATTTTAGAACCGACCGGCTCGCCCGTCCTGACGTAGGATTCTACAACAGCGGCAAGGATCTTTAATTTCCGTTCATTCATCTGCATCATATTAGGATTCACGCCCCTGAAATTTCTTCTCTGCAAGTGTTAGCACTCTCATTCTCCGAGTGCTAAGTTTAGTGTACCACGATTTTTGTAAAAAGTCAAGCGTCTTTGCAATTTTCAGCAGTTTTGATAAATTTATCCCTGTATTTTCTGTATTTTTATCTAAAAATATTCCCCTGTCAGAAAAACAGGGGAATTTCATTTCATTAATTTAATTCAATCAGCCCTGGTTAATAATGGCACGCTCTGTCTCTTTGTCAAACAGATGAATTCTGTTTGCATCAAGTGCTACTTTGATCGTGTCGCCGGGTCTGGATGTGGAACTTGGGGAAACTCTTGCGGTGAGAGAATTGCCTGCGCAGGTCAGATACAGATACGTTTCTGCGCCCATCATTTCCGTGATTTCTACTTCACAGTCCACAATACCGGTGGTTGCAGTACTCAGATACATCGGTTCATCATGAACGCTCTCCGGACGGATACCCAGTGTAACTTCACGTCCGACATATTTCGGAAGTTCCGCACTGACTTTTGCCTCCGGAACGATAATCTCATACTGTGTGCCTCTGCCGGATCTGCTGTCCGCAGAACCAAAATGTACGACATACTGACCGGATGCGTTTCTGTCCAGTTTCGCATCAATGAAGTTCATCTGCGGAGAACCGAGGAATCCTGCCACGAACTTGTTAACGGGGTGCTCATACAGTTCCTGCGGTGTGTTTACCTGCTGAATGAAACCATCTTTCATAACCACGATTCTGTCGCCCATGGTCATAGCCTCTGTCTGGTCATGTGTTACGTAAATAAACGTTGTACCAAGCTTTTTGTGCAGTTTGGAAATCTCTGTTCTCATCTGCGCACGGAGCTTCGCATCCAGGTTGGACAGCGGCTCGTCAAGCAGGAACACTTTCGGGGAACGCACGATGGCACGACCGAGCGCCACACGCTGACACTGACCACCGGACATTGCCTTCGGCTTTCTGTCAAGCAGATGTGTCAGATCCAGAATTTTTGCAGCTTCCATTACTTTCTTTTCAATTTCATCTTTCGGAACTTTCCGCAGTTTCAGACCGAATGCCATATTATCAAATACAGTCATATGCGGATAAAGTGCATAGTTCTGGAACACCATTGCAATATCTCTGTCTTTCGGCGCAACGTCATTGACAAGTCTGTCGCCGATGTAAAGCTCACCTTCAGAAATTTCTTCCAGACCTGCCACCATACGCAGTGTGGTAGACTTACCGCAGCCGGAAGGTCCTACCAGGATAATAAATTCTTTGTCCCGGATTTCCAGATTGACATCTGTTACAGCGACATAGCCGCCCGGATACTTCTTATAGATGCCTTTAAGTGATAAACCAGCCATTTATTTAAATCCTCCATTTACAAAAAAATTTTTTCAGACAAGACCGCCTATGTAAATTAAAATTAAAATTTTTAAAATTTTCCATAAAAACTGCCGGTCAATATCTGCCTATTATTATCATAACAAATTCTGAAACATTTTTCAATTCGCCGATTACCTAAACTTAGGGGCTTGCATTTATAGAATATGACGAAAAATTTCTCAGAATCTGTTCACAGATCGAATCAAAGCCCGGTGCTTTCAACATTCGGACAAGATCTTTGTGCACAAGTTCCAAATATCCCCCAGGGCGTAAATTTTCCGGCAAAATCAGTCCGCCGACGGCAACCCGGTGTAAAGATTCCACATGATTTTCCAACGCCGCAAACATGCGTTTGACCTGGTGATATTTCCCCTCATGCAGACAAATCAGTGCATATCCATCCGGGAATGCCTTTGCCTGCGCCGGCAGACAGTGCGTCTGATCTGACAGGACAATCCCCCCGGCAAGCGCTGAAATTTCAGAATCTCCGATGGGATTCCGGAGTTTCACAAGATAATATTTCGGGATGTGTTTCCCAGGCGCAAGTATATCATGTGCAAACTTTCCGTCGTCCGTGAGCAGGACAAGTCCCGTACTGTCAATGTCCAGCCGTCCTGCCGGGAATACTCCCTTGATCCGGAGCGATTCCGGGAAAAGATCCAGAACTGTCCTGTGTGTCCGGTCTTCCGTGGCACAAATGTATCCCTGCGGCTTGTTCAGTATCAGATAGAGATGCGAACCGCCCTGAATCTGTTTGCCCTGACAGGTAACAAGCTGTGCATCCGGGTCAATCTTCCGGCTGCCGTCGGATTCTACAACAGAATCCACACGGACAGCACCGTTCCGGAGCAAAGACTTCACTTCGCTCCTGGAATAATTACTTCTGTTCGCCAGGAATTTATCCAGTCTGATTTCAGCCATTGTCTTGACACTCCACTATTCTAAACTCGTCCTGCAGTGCATAAATAATATTAATTTATGATGAATTACAGGAGCGTGATGAGGAACTTATGAATATGAAACAATATTCCAAATATTTATTCATCCTGATTCCGGCGCTGTTCTGCGCCGTTGTACTGATCCTGAACCAGAAACAGAAAATCCCCGTGCAGCAGATTCCTGCCGTCACAGAAGACGACCGGAGCGCCTGGCTCTTGTCCCAGGGATGGGAGGGAGAACTGCACAGCTCCCGCCCTGTGGTCATTCCGGATATTTCAAATATTCTGGATTCCGGGAATCCTGGAAATTCTGATAATTTTAATCATTATATCTCACTCCAGGAAATGCAAAATCTGCCATTTGCGGAATACGCCGGCGCACACGGAATCGTTTATATCTATGAATTAAATTCTTCTGATTATGATCAGAGTCCTGAAACTCCTGTGCTATACGCAGAATTGCTCACAGCGGACGGCATTCTTGTCGGCGCACAATGCTACCACCCAGGACAGGACAGCCAAACGCTCGACATGCAGGGCAAACCGGTAATTTTAAATTAATTTTAATTACTGGAACGCCTCGAATAATCTGCCGATCAGGGGAATTCTTCTCGCTTTTCCCTGACAGGCGCTGATTAATAAAAGCAGGAACGCCGCAAAGCCTGCCACACCGATCAGCAATCCCAGCAACCCGGCAATCACACCGCCGATAAATGGAATGAATCTCAGAACCGTTCCCAGAATCCCTTCCACAACGCTCAACGCAATATTGACGACAAGCAGGAGTAATCCTTGATTTGCACAGAATTTCCCATAAGAAGACCCCTGTGCAGCGACAAGCGGCAGCCAGAACAGAATTGGGATGCTCGCAAGAACTGCAACAGCTTTATTTGACTGCATATCCGCCGGATCAAAATAATTCGTCTCATCCTCCGGATGAAAAATCTGTTGAATGATATCATCATTGCTCATAAAAATATCCCTCCGAAAATTCAGAAAAACTCACTTCTCATTCTGCAATGCCACAATCGCCGCCATGAAACTTGCCGCATCCTTGAAATCCCGATAGACGGACGCAAATCGGATATAAGCAATTTCATCCAGGTGTTTCAGATGTTCCAGGACAAGCGCCCCGATTCTGTCTGAACTCATCTGACTATTCCAACTGTCAATATAACTTTCTTCGACTTCATCGGCAATCGCATTGACCTGCGCAATCGAAACAGGACGTTTCTTCGTCGCATGATAAATACCGCTCATGAGTTTGCTCCGGTCGTAAGGCTCAAACGATCCGTCACGCTTGATGACAATCCGCATGGGCTGTTCCACGGCTTCATACGTCGTGAAACGCTTTCCGCATTTAAGACATTCCCTTCGACGGCGCTTGCGGTCGTCGGACGGTCTGGAATCGATGACTTTCGACTCCTGATAACTGCAATACGGACATTTCATTGAAAAATCCACCCCATTAATTATACATAATAATCTCTATATCCCAATCAACCTGGAATATTACTATTATACCAGAAAGGAAAAATTTTGTCAATGCAGAAAGTTCACAATAATCCCGGATTTTTTCCCTGATTTTTGCATGTTTTTTCTATTTTTATGATTTGATACTTCCTGCATCCTGCCTGTTTTTCTCAATCCCAGAAATCATTCTGGCTAACATCCGGTAACTGCTCACCAGATCCGAAATCCCCCGGAAGTTCTCCCGGTATAATTCCAGCATCACAGAAGCATCGGGTCTGTACTGCGCAAGATGTTCCAGAAAATTCCGGATTTTAAATTCTCCTGCACCCAGTACCAGACAATCTGCTTTTGGTTCTGTCTGGATTCTGTGATCGCTCATGTGAATGTGACACACGTGATTTCCCAGTGTGTGAAGCATCTGGATGGGATTCTCCCCCGCCCGGACTGCCTGCTTGATGTCCAGGACGAAACGGGCATCATCCCCCAGAATTCTGACCATTTCCCGGAGAAACCGGAGCGAACCGCTCTGACAACGCTCGACATTTTCCTGTGCCACGATAATCCCCGATTCTCTGCCAAGCCGGACTAATCTTTCAAAACGTTCACAGTAACATTCCACGGAAACGGCGCAGACCCGGAAATTTCCATGCAGTACAAAAATATCTGCGCCCAGAAGATTCATCATTTCAAAATGCTTTTTATAATATTCCAGCAAATCCACCGCACGGCGTTCATACCGGGAAAAAAGCATCATCGGTTCAATCGGACACGCAAACGGGTGCAGACTCCGGCATGTTGCGCCGTAGCGCCTCATGATATCCGCTAAATTCCGGATGAACGGCTTGCGCAGTTCGCTGTCCGAATTGATAAAAATTTCGACATGGGAAATGCCGTTGATCACCAGATTATATAAAGCCTCCTCGGTCAGATCCGGATAGAGACATGCCGTAGAAACACCTGCCTGCATGGGAATTCTCCTTTTAAAAATTTATTTCAAAAAAATTATTTATTTTTCTTGCCTTTTTTATTTTTATTATCTTTTTTGAAAAATTTTTCATAGAACCAGAAGACAGTTGCCGTTGCCTGGAGCAATTCGAGAACGGCAATGATAAATTTAATTTTAAAAATCAATTTCCTGATTCTGGATTTTTTAAAATTTTTCTTGTGTGTTTTGTTTTTCTTCTTTCGCAAATCTGTCACCTCACAATCAGATAT
>CAMWWG010000016.1 GCA_947177935.1 uncultured Ruminococcus sp.
CCCCCCGGACGGCCTCCGAGATCAGAAAACACTCTCTTGTATGACGATTGTTAAATGCCGTCGGATGAAACTGGATTAAACTCAATCCCCGGATCATTGCACCCATATTGCAGGCAAACATAATCCCATCGCCCGTGGCAATTGCGGAATTTGTCGTAAATTCGTAAACTCTGCCGATTCCGCCCGTTGCCAGAATCAGAAACTGACTGTGTACAGTTCTGTATTGTGCATCATGGAGCGTGAGTGCCGAAAAGCCGGTCTTTGTTTTCTTCACATCGCACAACAGCGTATTTTCCCGGATTTCCACATTCGGGAGCGTCTGCACGTGTGCCAGTAATTTTTCAGCAATTTCCCGTCCGGTAGCGTCCTTATGATGGAAAATTCTCCGGCGGCTGTGACCGCCCTCCAGCGTCCGATGATAATCACCATTTTCCATTCTGTCAAAATCCACACCGAGCGAAATGATTCTTGCAATATCCTGCGCCGCTTCTTCGACTAACATATGCACGGTTTTATGATTATTCTGAAATCCCCCTGCAATATACGTGTCATTCTCATGCAAAGAAGTCTTATCCTCCGGCGAATTGTAAACCCCGGCAATACCGCCCTGTGCCAGGGCAGTATTGCAAAGCGCAAGTTCTCTTTTGGATAATAATAATATTCTTGCTGTTTCCGGCAGATTGATCGCAGCATACAAGCCCGCAGCACCCGCACCGGCGATGATGACGTCATAGCAATTTGTATCATTCTCCGGATTATCCGGATTTTCCTGATTTTCAAAATTATCCTGCATTTTGAAGCATCTCCTTAATTTTCAAACACAACAGGCTGAATTTGCCAGATTTCTTCTGCATATTCCCGGATTGTCCGGTCAGAACTGAATTTCCCTGCATTGCAGATATTATGCCACTGTTTCTTCGCAAATGCCATCCGGTCAGCCTGATAATCCTGCAACGCTTTGATCTTCGTGTCACAATAATCCTGGAAATCTCCCAGAACATAATAATGATCCGGTTCATGCCAGCTTGCACCTTCGGTCAGTGCGTCGTATAATTCTTTGAAATCGCCACTGCCGCCATCTGAGAACGTGCCATCCATCAAAGTTTGCACAACTTTCCGGAGCTTCGCATTTTCTGCAAGGATTTTCCGGCTGTCGTAAACCGGGAAAATTTTCTCCAGTTCTTCCACTCTTGCGCCGAAAATATAATTATTTTCCTCGCCGGCTTCCTGCACGATTTCCACATTTGCGCCGTCATACGTTCCCAGCGTCACGGCACCATTGAGCATTAATTTCATGTTGCCCGTACCGGATGCCTCTGTGCCGGCTGTGGAAATCTGCTCGGAAATGTCCGCTGCTGCGACTAATTTCTCTGCATAGGAAACGTTGTAATCCGCCACGAAGAAAACTTTGATCTTGTCGCATACTTCCGGGTCGGCGTCAATCATGGCAGCAATTTCATTAATGAACTTAATAATTGCCTTAGCTCTCCGATAACCAGGCGCAGCCTTTGCACCGAAGATGAATGCCACCGGCGGAATATTCTCAATACTGCCGTCCTTGATACCATAATATAAATACAGAATGGAGAACGCATTCAGGAGCTGCCGCTTGTATTCATGCAGACGCTTGATCTGAATATCAAATACTGTATTCTCTGCATCAAAGAATTTCTCGCAAGATGCCTGATCCGCAAAGCGCTCCGGCTCTCTGGTATAAATATTCTCTACCAGCTGCTGTTTCTTCGTCAGCTTGATGTCCATGAAACGCTTCATGACAGTCTCATCTTCTGCAAACCGGTCTAAATCTTTGAGTAAATCCAGATTCTTCTTCCAGTCTTCTGAACCTGCCAGTTCTGTCAGCAAGCCGGATAATTCCTGATTGCACAGTGCAAGCCATCTTCTCTGGGTAATGCCGTTTGTCTTGTTCTGGAAACGTTCCGGATAGAATGTGTACCAGTCCGCCAAAGCCGTATCTTTCAGGATCTGCGTGTGAATTTCTGCCACGCCATTGACAAAGCTGCCCATGAAAATTGCCATATGCGCCATATGAATCATATTGTCCTGAATGATTCTCATTTTGCGGATTTTGCTCTTGTCTGCGCCTTTCTGGTATAATTCCGAAATCAGCATTTCATTCAGTCTTACAATGATCTGATAAATTTCCGGTAACAATTCCTGAATTAACGGCGCATACCATTTTTCGAGTGCCTCCGCCATAATTGTATGATTTGTATACCGGAAAATCTTTCTTGCCATGTCAGCGGCATCCTCAAAACAGATATTTTCCAGCATTAATAACCGGATCAGCTCCGGGATCGAGATAACCGGATGCGTGTCATTCAACTGGATTGTCAACATGTCTGTCAGATTATCAAAATTCCCATAATCTTCTTTATGCTTGCGCAATAAATCCTGTAAAGACGCAGAACAGAAGAAATACTGCTGTTTGAGTCTTAATTTCTTGCCCTCGTTGGTATCGTCATTCGGATATAAGCACCGGGAAATGTCTTCTGCATAAATTTTCTCGGCGCAAGCACCCAAATAATTCTGCGAATTGAATATTTTAAAATCAAATTCCTGCAGCGGCTCTGCCTGCCATAAACGGAGCGTCCCGATATTTTTGGTATCATAGCCAATCACGGGCATATCATACGGAACGGCTTTCACAGTCTGGTTCTGATATTTTACCAGGACTGTGTCTTCCTCCCGGCGAATTGACCACGCATCGCCGTATTTCGTCCAGTCATCCGCTGTTTCATCCTGGAAGCCGTTTGTGATTTTTTGCTTGAACAAGCCGTATTTATACCGGATGCCATAACCATCCAGCGGCAGATCCAGTGTAGCAGCACTGTCCAGGAAACAAGCGGCTAATCTTCCTAATCCGCCGTTGCCCAGGGCGGCATCTTCAATTTCTTCCAGGACAGACAGAGATGTGCCCATTTCCTGCAAAGCCTGTTCCATCTCATCATAGATCCCCAGGCAAAGCAAATTATTATAAATGCTCCGTCCCATGAGGAATTCCATGGAAAAATAACACGCATGCCGTGCATTTCTGTGTGCGTTCCGGCTGTCCTCCCAGTCTGTTTCCATCAATTGCATGACCATTTCACCGATTGCCTGATGAAGTTCCTGCGGTGTGGATTCAGCGGCAGGCTTGCTGAGAACGCCTGTTAAATATTTCTTGAAAGTTTCTTTTGTATACTGCATCATGATTCAGTTTCCTCCGGCTTATGACTTATATTTTTATGAATATTATTTTTCTGATGATTATATTTTCTGACCGGCTTTCTGGTTGCCGGATTTGATTTTTCTGAATTTTCAGATATTTCCGGTTTCTTCACGGCTCTGCCGTACGTCCGGTTCAGTTTCCGGATCTGTTTTGCAAGATCTTCCGAGAAATCTTCTTCACATGTCCGGTACTGCCAGTTGCCACCCAGAACAGACGGCGTGTTCATCCGACCGGAACGCCCTGCATTCAGAAAATCCTGCATCTGCGCCACGGATAATTCCGCAATACTCTGCCATGCACAGGCAATCATTGCTTCCGGAATTTCGGATTTTTTGCGGACTCTCAGGTATTTCTTTGCATATTTGATCGTATTCTTGTCAGAATCTTCCAACCAGCCTTTTAATGTCTGGTTGTCATGCGTCCCTGTATAGACAACACAGTGCGGCGATGCAAAATTATGCGGGAGATGTTCATTGTCCGGGTCACTGTCAAAGCCGAACTGCAGAACTTTCATGCCGGGATAATGCAATGCTTTTAGCATATTCCGAACAGCAGGCGTAATAAATCCCAGATCTTCCGCAATAATATTCAAACTGCCCAGTTCCCTGCCCACAGCCTGGAACAATTTCTTATTCGGTCCTTTGCGCCACTTGCCCTTGATGGCATCTTTGCTTCCGTAGAGAATTGTGTAATAACTTTCAAATCCCCGGAAATGGTCAATCCGGATGACGTCATACAAACCCGCCGCAAATTTCAGTCTGGATGTCCACCAATTAAAATTACTTTTTCTGTGATAATCCCAGTTATACAACGGATTCCCCCAGAGTTGTCCGGTTGGCGAAAACGGATCGGGCGGACAGCCTGCGACTTCCACCGGTCTTTTCTGGTCATCCAGGTCAAACAATTCCGGAGATGCCCACACATCCGCACTGTCATAAGCCACATAGATCGGCATATCCCCGATGATTTCCACCTGGTGCTGATTGGCATATTTTTTCAGGGCATTCCACTGCTGAGAGAACACAAATTGAATAAAACAGTATAATTCTATTTCATCAGCGAGAGATTTCCGGGCAGATTCCAAAGCGTCAGGGGCACGCATGGCAAGTCCCTGTTCCCATTCATACCAGGGCGCACCATCATGGGAATCTTTCAGCGCCATAAACAGCGCATAATCCGGGAGCCAATGCTTGTTGGCATTCTTGAACGCCGTATAGCCTCTTAATTTCCGTTTGCGGAATCTGGAAAATGCCCGTTTCAGAACGGTGATATTACTCCGGTATAATAATTCATAATCAATGCTGTCGGTGTTCCTCTGCCAGAGCATTGCCGCATAGTCTTCATGTTCGAGCAGACCGAGTTCTTCGAGTTTCTCAAAATCAATAAAATACGGATTTCCGGCATAGACCGAGAATGACTGATAGGGTGAATCTCCGTAACTTGTCGGCGATAATGGGAGGATCTGCCAGCAAGCCGTTTCGCTTGCCTGGAGAAAATCCACAAAATCATAGGCTGATTTTCCCATTCTGCCGATACCGTATCGTGACGGCAGGCTGGAAATATGCAGCAGAATACCACTTTTTCTCATCATTGAATAATTTACTCCTTTTTTTAAATTTTTTGAACTATAAATTTAAAAATTTAAATTTTTTTAATCTTTTTAGAAATTTTTATTTTTCGGGGTTCTTTTTTATTTTCATGATTTTTATGATAATTTTCACAAGCAACAGATGGTTCTTCCGTCAGATAATCCTGTACATGATGTAATTTCCGGTGCAGCTGCCGTGTGCGCACTCCCACTAATTGTTCCAATTCATCGCTTGCACTGGAAATTCTGTCCTGTGTTCTTGTCAGAGCGTCTGTGAATTTATCAAATTCTTCCCGGATTTCTTCAAATAATGCCTGAATTTCAGCACTTTGTTTCTGAATGACAATGCTCTGAAACCCCGCTTGCAAGCTCACCAGCAACGCAGTGAGTGTGGACGGACTTGTGACAAAAATCCGATATTTCCGGAATAATTCTTCCTGCAATCCGGATTGCAGGACTTCTGTATATAAATTCTCCGTCGGGAAAAACAAAATCCCGAAATCCGTTGTCAATGGAGGGTGCAGATATTTTTCAGAAATGTCTTTTGCCTCGCTCCGGATTCTGTTTGCAAATTGCTTTCTTGCAGTGGCAATCCGATTCTTGTCTCCCGATTCACAGGCATCCAGTAAATTTCTGTAGGTATCCGCCGGAAATTTGGAATCCACCGGCAGCAGCAATTCCCGTCCGTTCCGATCCGGCATCCGGACGGCAAATTCTACCTGTCCTTTGCCGATCATGACATTTTTCATATATTGCTTTTCACTTAAAAAATCCGACAAGATTGCCTCTAACTGGATTTCGCCGACTTCCCCCCGGAGCTTGACATTGGAAAAAACTTTTTTCAGATCTCCTACACTTCCGGCAAGTGCCTGCATCTCTCCAAGTCCCCTGTGCACCTGTTCCAACCGGAGATTCACTGCGGAGAATGCCTGCTGAAAACGGATATCAAGGACATCCTGCATTTTTTCATCCATCAGACTGCGCATTTCTTCTTCCATCATCTGAAAATTTCTCTGCATGATGACTTGAACATTCAAAAATTTATCATCATTTTCCCGGGACGAACTTTTTAGGAAGAAATCCATTCTGTCAAGCTGTTCCGTGAGCCGTTCATTCATCTGTTCCAGTTTTTCTTCCTGCAAAGCAAACTGCTGATTTTCTGGATTCTCTGAATTTTCTGAATTTTCTGGATAACGCATCTGATCCCAGAGCTGCAATAACATTCTGCCCTGAACAACAGTGACAGCGACGAGCAGGGCGCACAGAATCAGAAGAATCCACTGCATAAACAAGCTCCTTTCCGGGTAAAATATTCCTGTATTTTAATCTATCAATCAGGAGGTCACGCACTTGAAAATTGCAAAACTTACAATTCCGTTTCTGATGGGATATTTTCTCTATGCCTTAATTGAAATTCTCGCAAGAGGCTATACACACTGGACAATGACGCTCACCGGCGGTGTTGTCTTCCTGATGATGTCTATTGCATTCCGGAATGCACCGCCCATGCCCCGGCAATTTCTATATCTGTTCGGCGCAGTAATTATCACGTCTTTTGAACTTGCCGTGGGTGTCATTGTCAATTTATATCTAGGGTGGAATGTCTGGGATTATAGTCATCTGCCGCTGAATTTTCACGGACAGATCTGTTTACTGCACTCGACATTCTGGTATTTCACGAGCATTCCAGCAAAAGCGCTGTATGATCTTCTCGAACCGAAACTGAATGCAATTGCTGTGTAATCCACAAATCCGAAACCAGTCCAATGCTATTATAGCATATTTTAGAATCAGATACAAGTATTTCTGCAATTTTTGTCAGAATCATCAATTATTTTGCTCAAGAATCATCATTTTTCACGAAAAAATCAGCCGTCCTGTCTGAAATTTGAAAATGGACGGCTGATAATTTGATTTTCTAAATAATTTTAAAATTATTTTGCTGCAACATCGCTGATCTGCTTGTTGCCCTGACGTTCATTCCACCATACCCACAGCGTCGGCGCAATACACTGGGAGGAATATGTCCCGGCGATCAGTCCGAATGTCATCGGCACAGAGAAACTCAGAATGCTTGTCACATTGAAGATGCCTGCCACAACACTGATGATAATCATAGTGGCTACGGTTGTAATAGAAGTTCTCAGAGAACGGCGCATGGTCTGGCTTGCGCTTAAATTGACAAGCTCAGAAATAACGGTTGCTTTCGGAAGTTTCTGCTCATTTTCACGGATTCTGTCATAGACAATAATCGTATTATTGATGGAATAACCGAAGATTGTCAGGACAACCGCCATGAAGTTCGAGTCAATCTCAAAACCACACAGGACAAAACTGCCGTAAGTAATGATAATATCATGCAGAAGTGTCATGACTGTGAACACACCGGCAGACCAGCCGCTGATCTTCTTGAACCGCAGTGCAATATAGATAATTAAAATAATTGCCGCAAAAATCACAGCTACGATACATTTTGCGAAGAATTCACGTCCGGAAGATGCACTGACATCATTGCTTTCCAGTTCCTCAATTGCATTCTCAGCGTAAGTATTCGTCATAACTTCAAGCATTTGTTCCTGTTGCTCCAGTGTCAGACTCTGATCATAACTGAACGAAACTGTTAAAATATTCGTATCCGCATCAAAGCTTTCGCCTTTCTGGATTGTTACAGGCGTATTCAAAATGCTTTCAAGTTCAGACTGGCAGGCGTTCTCATCCAGTTCCCCATGATAGGAATAAGACACAATGGTACCGCCCTTGAAGTCAATTGAAACTTCTACGCCCAGAAAACTGGTACACAGAGAGAGCACAACCAGAACTGCGGAAATCACAAAGAATTTTTTCTTGTTTTCACTGAAATGCAGTAATTTTGCTTCTTTGTAAGTATCTTTCTTATAACCATAAAGAGACGGTTTCTGAAATGCCTTGAATTTGGAAAGCGAGAATGTCAGAATTCTTGCTGCTGCCACGCCCATGATGAAATTCAGAATGACACCCATAATCAGAGTAAATCCGAAAGAATAAATAAATCCTTCCGTTGTTGCGCCGAAGAAATGGAAAATTGTGGCATCCAGAATTTTCGTGACAAAATTCGTATTCGTACCGAATGCACCCATCAGAATGACAGCAACAATGGCAAGCGTCAGGTTGCCGTCCAGAATTGCAGAAAATGCGTTCTGATAACCGGCTTTCAGAGAAGATTCCAGGCTCTTGCCCTGAGATAATTCTTCCCGGATTCTCTCGGCTGTAATAATATTACAGTCCACGCCCATGCCGACGGATAAAATAATACCTGCAATGCCGGGAATTGTGAGTGTAGAACTCGGCAGGAATCCGAACCAGCCGGAAACACCGGCAAGCATTCCGGCTACCTGTCCAATCAATCCAATCACGGCAATGAAACCAGGGACTCTGTAAAGAATCAGCATATAAATGCAGATGAATACCAGTGCAATCAAACCGCTGAGAATCATCGCATATAATGCACCTGCGCCGAGCGTCGGAGACAATGTCTTTGTACTGGTTGCCTGAAGCGAGAACGGCAGCGCTCCGGATGTGATCTGATCTGCTAATTCCTTTGCGGATCCAGCTGTGAAATTACCCGAAATGACGGCATCGCCGCTTGTAATTGCCTCATTGACTGTCGCACTGGAAATACGGGTTTCATCCATCCAGATGGAAATATAACCATTATTGGCTGCCTGTGCGGAAGTTGCCGTGGCAAATGCCTCCTTGCCGGATTCGTTCAGTTTCAACTGTACAACCCATAAATCTTCCTGCTGATTATAACCGGGTGCGGCTTCTGCAACGTCTGCGCCGGTCAGAATCGTTTCTCCTGTGATGTCCGTCCCGTAACGGAATGTTAATTCTGACATCTGACCAAGTTCATTGACAGCGGCGGCAGGATCAAAATTTTCCTCGCCGGATTGCCAAGGGAATCTGACAATGATCCGGCTGTTGTTGTAATCCACATACGTTTCACTGTCATTAATGCCAAGTGTTGTCAGACGGAGTTTGATGACCTGCAAGGCAGCATCCATCTGCTCTTCTGTAGCGTTCAGATCATCCTCCGGCTCAAATGTGACATCCACACCGCCCTGAATGTCAATCCCCAGACGGATGTCTTCCAGTCCGTGGACATACGTGGTCTTAATGTCGCCTTTGTAGCTTGCAATGCCGAACACTGTGGACAGCGCAAACGCTAACACGAGAAAAAAGACGACAAAAAAGACGGGCTTTTTCGTTTTTCGTTTCAAAATTGAAATCCTCCTTATTGTTTTTTGAATTTTTCATTTTTTGCAGAGTTTCCAGAATTTTAATTTTCGCATCATCTGCAAATCTGCATTATTATGAAATAATTATAAACTAAAATTTCCGGAAAGTCAAGATTTTAAATGATTTTAAATAATTTTTTTGCGTTCGCACAGGTCAGCTCCTCCAGTTCCTGCACAGAAATACCCCGGATCTCCGCCATGCGCTGTGCCGTCTGGAGAATCATCCGACTGTCACAGCGCCTGCGCCGGAATGGTTCGGGCGCTAAATAGGGGCAGTCTGTCTCTATCAAGATCCTGTCCGGGGGGAGAATCTTCAGGGATTCCACAGGCTTCCGGGCGTTCTGATAAGTAATCACGCCGGAAAAACTGAAATACAGCTCCGGAATGTGCAATAATTCTCTGGTAATCTCCGGAGCGCCGTTGTAACAGTGCATCACGCCCCGAGGTCTGTATGTTTTCAGGATCTCCACAGCATCCCTCATAGCGTCCCGGATGTGCAGGATGACAGGGAGATCCAGTTCTCCGGCAAGCTCCAGTTGTTTTCTGAAAATTTCTTTCTGGCGTTCTTTTTCTCCCGGATGCCAGTGATAATCCAGTCCGATTTCACCGATGGCACGGCATTTCTCATGCCCGGCAAGTAACCGGATCTGCTGTTCCCAGTTCGCCGGGATGTCACTGATATACTCCGGGTGAATCCCGGCGCTGCAATAAATATCAGGATAATGCTCTGCAAGTTTCTGACTTTCGTAACAGTCCGGGATCTGAATGCCGGCAAGCATGATAAACTGGATTCCCAGTGCAGGGAGAATCTCCCCTAATAATGTTTCCCGGTCGGCATCAAACTGCGGATCTGCATAATGTGCATGAGAATCAAATATCATGTGTTTCATGATTCTGATTCACCTTCTCCGGGATAATCTGGATTTTCCGGATTCTCTGCATCCTGTGCGGACGTGACAGAATTATCCTGATTACCTGAACTTTCTGAATTCTCCGGGAAAAATTCTTTGATACTATCATAAAAATCCGTGTCCAGGACAAAAATATTATCCTCACTGGTTGTTCCTGTAGCTAGCCGGAATGTACAGATCCTGCTCCCGTAAGTATACATGAACTTCAGGGCTGCTCTGTGATCGCTGTAATCAATGGAAGAAATATTTGTATTCATCATATTAATTAATGTCCGGAAACTCGAATCCATGGAGGCTTCAATCCGGTCGTAGTCTGTCTGGTTAATCATTTCACACAGGACATCCGCAACAACGGAACTTCTCTGACTTTCTCCTTTATCAAAAAATGGATTGGTGATTAATTTCTCAATCTGGGAAGGCCCTAAATACTGCGGTTCAGAGCTGTCCGCAAAGCCTTGTGTCCCCGCCGGGATCTGATAATAGACACCTGCAAAAATATTACAGATTTTCTGGAATGATTCAGAATCCAGAATGATATATCTGTCCGTCCGGATCTCCGCTTCGCTCTCAATGGCATCCATGGCGGACTGGATGCCGCCTTTCCGGTAGAATCCCGCAAGCGTGTCCTGCTTGTCATTCACAATAGAAAGCATGTTTGACGGCAGGGACAATAACATAATCCGCTTGTCTTCTGGAATGACTCTTGCAATGACAAACGTCAGCGGACTGGCGTCCTCCGGTTCATCCAGGACAAACAACAGTGTACAGCTGTCTTCGGCGGTCGGCTGGACAACACTGCTGTGCATTTTCTGGATACCATCTTTTGAACTGATTCTGTTGAACAGATACATGGCAATACCGCCGATGCAGACAATTCCGAGCAGAAATGCAAGCAGGAACGGGATGGCGACATGCCCTTTTTTAGATTTTGCCATAATATTCCAATTCTCCTTTCCGGGT
>CAMWWG010000017.1 GCA_947177935.1 uncultured Ruminococcus sp.
CATAATTTTATCCCTGCTTCCTTTCTGAAAGCAGGGACTTTTTTGACAGGCTGAACCGCCTGTTTCTCAGGCGGTTCTTGTGCTTTTTGTATTTACTTGCTGAGTACTTCATACATCCCCACAGCATCCGCTTTTGTGGCATGCTCCGGGATTCCCAGAACACGGACTTTTACCGGTTTGCTCCCCATCTGGATTTCAATGACATCCTGTAATTTGACATCATAGGACGCTCTTGCAACTTTTCCATTGACAAGCACTTTTCCGGCATCGCAGACTTCATTGGCAATTGTACGCCGTTTAATTAATCTCGAATTTTTCAGATATTTGTCCAGTCTCATAAATTCTATGCGCTTTCTTTATTATTTTAATATTTTAATTACTCTCTTGCTTTGTCAATCCATAATGCCGGATTGCCCGGATCATCATCCTGCTGTGAATTTTCGGGGTCTTCCGGATCTTCCGCAATCCCAAACACTGCCGTCAGGTTCTCCGCCGTGATTTCATACCGGCACAAGGAAGAATCTGCATCCAGCACATCCGGCACAGTAAACCAACTGCTGCCTAAAGTATTCTCCCTGTCCATGTGAATATCCAGCAACGGCGCTCTGTCCATGTCAATATTCATGCCCATTTCAGAATACACTTCATAACTGTATTCTCTTGTGGGATAACAATATTCTGACCGGATTGCAAGACCGCTCTTTTCTGTCGCCGACGGTTCATATTCCCGGACAGCCAGATAAGTACCATCTACCATAACAGAACCCTGTATTGTGCAGATACAGTTCCTGTAGGGACGATAGAAGAAATTATAACTGTAATTGCTGACCGGAATGCTGTCCGCCCAGATCACCTGCAAGCCATTGTATCGGTAGAGATACGCCGTGCTTGTGGTCTGGATCAACAGCTCCGGGATGTCATCGTCATCCAGATACAGCAGCAGGAATTTCACATCTATTGTGTTGCTTTCGTCCGCAAGCTGATTCTCATAACCGGCATTTTTCAGAAATAAATAATAAGCTTCCTCCCAGTTGGAAACTGTCTGCCGTGTGTCCGGGCTATACTCCGAAACAGCCTGTGTTGCAGGAACAGTCTCCGTCACAGCTTCTGTGACTGGCTGAAATAAAATACTCTGATATTCCGTTGTTGCCTCCGGATTGTCATCCGCAACGGGAACAGCCGGTTCTGTCTCTGTCAGGACGGTTTCCTGCTCGGGGGAGGGAATGCTTAAAATTCCCTCCAGCGTGTCAGGCGCTTCCCATTGTGCATCGCACCCGGTAAAAATCATGAGTGACGACAGGCAAGTGAAAATTCCGGCGCAGAGAACAGATTTTCTCAGGATATTCGTCATAGACATCACCATGGACATAGAAAAAAATCAGTCCTTCTTGGGGTTGACAGCGTCTTTGAGACCTCTGCCGGATTTGAATGCCGGTGCTTTGCCTGCCGGGAGCTGAATCGGTTCACCTGTGCGAGGATTCAGACAACGTTTTTCCTTGCGTTCCCGGACATCGAACGTGCCGAACCCGGTCAGGACGACTTTTTCGCCCTCTGCGAGCGCATCACGGATGGTATCAAAAATAAAATTCACATCTTCCTCAGCATCTTTTCTCTTGCGGTCTCTGGTCTTGGCATAAAGCGCAATCAGTTCAGATTTGGTCATAAAAATTTCCTCCTGTAAAATTAATAATAAATATAAATTTTTAATTTAAAAATTTATTGTTTTGCCTGTTCCCAGTAAGTATCCAGTTCCTGGACGGACAGATCCGGCATGTGTTTTTGATCCTGCGTCATAAGCTGTTCTGCCTTTTCAAAGCGCCGGATGAATTTTTCTGTGGATTCAGATAATGCCTGTTCCGCATCAATCTTTAATTTTCTTGCCGTGTTCACACAGGAAAATAACAAATCACCGAGTTCTTCCCGGATGTTTGCAGAATCCTGTTTCCGGATTGCATCCTGTAATTCCTGATATTCAACCGGAATACAAGCAGCAGCATCCTGAACGGATGCAAAATCCATCCCGGCACGGGCGGCACGTTTGCCGACTTTCTGGGCTCTTGTGAGCGCCGGGAGGGACTTCGCAACACTTCGGAGCGTATCTGCGTCAGTTTCCTGTTGTTTTGTCTCTTTCTTGATCTGATCCCAGTTTTTCAGAACTGTTTCTGTATTCTCTGCTTTGACATCGCCGAAGACATGCGGATGCCGGATGATTAACTTCTTGCAGATGCTGTCACAGACAGATTCAAAATCAAATGCCTGTTCTTCTTCTGCAAGGACACAGTGAAAAATCACCTGTAACAAGACATCGCCTAATTCTTCCTGCATCAGCTCCATGTCCAGCAGATCAATTGCCTCCACGGCTTCATAGGTTTCTTCCAGAAAATCATTTCGGATAGATCTGTGATTCTGTTCCTTATCCCAGGGACAGCCCTCCGGACTGCGGAGCAATTTCACAATCTCCCGGAGATCCTGGATTGTGTATGTCTCTTTCTGCGGATATTCTATCATACGCTGTCACCTGATTTTTTATCTTATTTCAGACGCAACAAAGCCGATTTTGCGATAGACTTTGTTTAAGATTCTCTGCGAATAACGCAGTGCCTCCGCTCCGCATCTGGTATAGCATTCCTTGAGATATGCCTTGTCAGCGATTAATTTTGCATATTCTTCCCGGACGGGTGCAAGGTGGTCTGCGACTGCCTCGCCGACTGCAAGCTTGAACGTCCCGTAGCCCTGCCCGTCAAATTCTTTTTCTGCATCCTGGATGGATTTGCCGGTCACTGCGGAATAAATTGTCAGCAGATTATTAATGCCGTCCTTGCCTTCCTGGAATTTGATTTCAGATCCGCTGTCGGTCACAGCACGTTTGCATTTCCGGATGATCGTGTCTTTGTCATCCAGAATTAAAATAACAGCATTTGGATTTTCGTCAGATTTTGACATTTTCTTAGTCGGATCCTGCAGGGACATGACTTTTGCGCCAAGCGGTGACACATACCCCTCCGGGACTGTGAATAACTCACCGTAACGGCTGTTGAATCTTCTGGCAATTGTCCGGGCAAGTTCCAGATGCTGCATCTGATCTGCGCCAACCGGCACCAAATCCGCATTATAGACCAGAATATCCGCCGCCATCAATACAGGATAATCAAACAATCCTGCATTGATGTCCTCCGGATGCTTCTGACTCTTGTCTTTGAACTGTGTCATTCTGGATAACTCCCCGAACTGTGCGGAACAGTTCAGCACCCAGGATAACTGCGCATGGGTCGGCACATGACTCTGGATAAATAACAAAGATTTCTCCAGATCAATCCCACAGGCTAATAACTGCGCATAAGCCTCCAGGGTTTTTTGCCGGAGCTTTGCCGGGTCAATCTTCACAGTAATGGCATGTTCATCCACAACACAGTAAATGCACCGGTATTCTTCCTGCAATGGTTTCCAGTTCCGGATTGCGCCGATATAATTTCCGAGCGTGAATGTCCCGGTCGGCTGAATCCCACTGAAAATTAATTTTTTCTGTTCCGGCTTCTGCTCTGTGTGCTGTTCGCTCATGCCTGTGCACCGCTTTCCGGAAGATTCTCTGCATCACGGAGCTGTGCCACTCTCAGTGCGCCCATGACTTGCTGATATAAATGATAAATCACACGTTTTTCCCTTGCATCCATGTAGACTGTCTGCGGATTGATTTCTGCCTTGAAAATTCCCCGCTTGGTCAGCATGTAAATATAATGCATCCCTGCGACCGGGAGCGGAAACTGTGAAGTTCTCTTGCAGGTCTGCTTGAGAGCTGTGGCATTGACAACCAGATTCCTTGCTGCCTGGACAACGGATTTATATTTCGTGGATGCGCCGGTATATTCACCGCCGTTGTTAAAATATAAATTCGCAGCGCCGTTGATAAAGCACACCATGGATGCCATGACGGTGTTGCCCATCGGGATGTCAATCACGATGCCGTAAACTTCATCGGATTTGAACTTCATGTTGGAAAACTGTGCCGGCGGAATGTGCAGAGCACTGTTCCGGGTTGCCAGATACTTGGGTGTGACCGGATAGGGGTCAAGCGGAGAACGTCTTCTTACTACTGCCATGATTACTAAAATCCTTTCTTGTCAATAAAAATTTTTTTAAATTTAAATTTTTAATCAAAAATTTCCTTTGTGAGCTGTCCCAGAATTGCAATGCCCTTGTCAATGGCATCATCCGTGGGCGTGGAATAATTCAGCCGGAAAGAACTGGTCTGATCGCTTTCGGATACCATGAAGGCATTACCCGGGACAACGGCAATTTTGTATTCCTGGACAGCTTTCTGACAGAACCCTGTCATGTCAGCGCCATCTGGGAGAGTGCACCACAGGAACAGACCACCCTGCGGACGAGTACAGGCAATTTTTTCAGAAAAATGCTTCTGAATACCGGAAAGCATTCTTCCGGCTTTCTGCCGGTAGATCTCCCGGAGTTTTGCCAGATGTGCATCAAAATCCACCCTGTTCATGAATTCATAGGCAAGCATCTGTCCGAAATTATTCGTCTGCACGTCGGAAACCTGCTTGCAGACTGTCATCTTGGAAATTACCTCACGAGGTGCTATCCCGTAACCGACACGAATGCCCGGCGCAAGAATTTTGGAAAAGCTCCCGGCATAGATCACCCTGCTGTCTGTGTCCATGCTCTTGATGGACGGCACATCCTCTCCGGCAAATCGTAAATCGCCATAAGGATTATCTTCCAGGATCATAGTATTATATTTCTGTGCAAGCGCATATAGTATCTTACGACGGGCAAGCGTTGTGGTTTTTCCCGTCGGATTCTGGAAGTTCGGGATCAGATAAATCAGTTTCGTGTCAGGATTGTCTTTCAGTGCCTGTTCCAGCAATTCCGGATTCATGCCGTCTTCATCCATAGAAACGCCGACCAGATTGACGTTGTAGGACTTGAACGCATTGAGCGAGCCGATAAAGCTCGGTGCTTCACAGATCAGTGTGTCACCGGGATTGCACAGGGATTTACATGCAAGTTCCATGACCTGCTGTGCACCGGATGTGATAATTAAATCATCCCTGTCCGGATCAAAATTTCCCTGATTCTGCATTCTGGATTTCATCAATTCCCGGAGTGGCAGATACCCTTCCGTAATACCGTACTGAAGCACGGCAACGGGATTGTGTTCCAGAAGTTCCGCAGAAATTTTCCGGATTTCCTCCACCGGGAATGCCTCCGGTGCGGGATTGCCTGCGGCGAATGAGATCACGCCGGGGACAGATGTGAATTTGAGAATCTCACGAATGGCAGATGCCCGCAAGTGAGAAACTTTTTCAGAGAACTGATATTGCATAGATTGCATAACATCATCCTTTGCATTAATTTTTTTTAAATTAATTCTGCGTTTGCAGAGGGCTGATTCTATTATAGCACATAATTTTGATTTCGGCAACAGAAATTTTAAAAAAAATCTGTAAATTTCTGAAAAATTTTTCAGAAATTCTAAAAAATTTTATCAGAAAGGAGATTTTTTATATGAAAAAACAAAGTTTCCTTCAGGCGTCCCTGCTCCTGACGGTCTCGGCGGTCTTTGCCAAGCTGTGCGGTGCGCTGTTCAAGCTTCCTCTGACAAACCTCCTGGGCGGTACAGGGATGGGTTATTTCAGTTGCGCCTATGGATTATTCCTGCCGTTGTATGCGGTGTTCGTAACAGGAATTTCCACAGCCGTGGCAAAACCTGTTGCAGATTTTGCCGGACGTGGGAATCTCCCGGCGGCGCTTCGTATCCGGCATGTCGCCCGGATTTTCTGTGCCGGAATGGGACTTGCCGGGACAGTTCTGGCGATTGTACTTGCAAAATCCTTCACGCTCCGGACTTCCGGTTCTCTGGATGCCTATCCGGCAGTCCTGGCAATTGCGCCGGCGGTGTTTCTGTGCTGTCTGACCGCCGTGGAACGTGGTTATTACGAGGGCTTGTGCAGTATGACGCCGACTGCTGTCTCGCAGGGGATGGAAGCTGTTACAAAATTAATTTCCGGTTTGTTTCTGGGAAAATTATTTTATAATCTTAATTATCTAAATTTAAATTTTTCTCCGGAAAGCCGGGGGGCACTGGGTGCAGTCCTGGGCGTGACACTCTCCACGCTGACAGGCTATCTATGGATGATTTTCCAGAATTTTATGCAGAAAAATCAAAATAAAAATTTAAAAAATCAAGATATAACTCCTGATAATCTCCCGGCAGACCGGGAAATTTTCAAGATCCTGATCCGGCTCATGATTCCGGCAGCGCTCGGCGCACTGGTGACAAATCTGACATCCCTGGTTGATCTGATGACAATGATGCGCTGTTTTCAGAATATGCTTGCGGAAAATATTACCGGATTTTATCAGAAAGCCTGTATCTCTTCTGAAATCCCCGTCCGGGATGCTCCGGCATTCGTTTACGGCTCATTCATGGGATTGTCCGTGACAGTGTTCAATCTTGTGCCGTCCCTGACGAATATGCTTGCAAAAGGTGTCCTCCCCTGTACTGCACAGGCGTGGGCTGCCGGAGATCGCAAAAGCGCTGCAAATTACGCAAGACAAGTCCTGATTCTCACAGGAATGCTTGCCATCCCAGCAGGATGTGGGATTTTCGTACTGGCTGAACCGGTTCTGGAATTTTTATTTGCCGGACGAGATGCCGAAATTCTCACGGCGTCCGCCGGATTACGATGGCTTGCGCCTGCGCTGATTTTCTTGTGTCTGGCGTTTCCAGTATTCAGTTTGCTGCAAGCAATCGGGAAAGAACATCTCCCCGTACAAATCATGCTTGCCGGGATTGTCGTAAAAATTCTGCTGAATTTCTTGTTAATTCCGGAATTCTGCACCGCCGGAGCGGCAATTTCCACAAGTGTCTGCTATCTGGTAATTTTAATATTGGCCATTCTGGCGCTCCGGAAAGCGCTCTATGAAAAATCTGATAAAAAAACCGGAGAAAATCTGCATCTTGTTAAGCCGTTTTTCTCGCAGATCTGGGGAGGGATTTTGTGTGCCGGGTCGGCATGGGTGTGTTATGACAGACTGCTGTTTCACGGAATACATCAGAAAATTTCGTTAATGCTTGCAATTCTGTGTGCAGTTCTGATCTATATTCTGGTATTATTTTTAAGTTCCCAGAAAGAATTCAAAGAATTGAAAGAAATCAGGGAATCCGGAAAAATCCGGAAAAGCCGGCAGGCGAAAACAAATTAAAGATTTCCGCTTGACAGAAAATCATATCTGTGATATACTTATAATATACTTATTTACTTATTTAATAATAAATAATAGCGTAAATTTAAAATCATAAGGACGGATTTTTATGTCAGAGATTTTTAAAAATACAGAAACACACAGACCTGATACTTCCGCGATTTTGGTCTGTGCCGGAAACGCCTCCCGGATGAACGGTATTAATAAAATTCTGATGCCGCTCGGCAATTCCAACGTGATCGGTGTCTGTATGCAGGCATTTCAGAAATGCCCGGATGTTGCTGAAATCATCATTGTGACAAAACCAGAATCCGCACAGATCATCCGGGAAACAGCGCAAAATTTACAGATTTCCAAATTAAAGGAAATCACGGACGGCGGTGCAACCCGGCAGGAAAGCGTCATGCAGGGACTCCGGCTTGTCTCAAAATCCACGGATTATATTGCAATTCATGACGGCGCACGACCGCTTGTCAAGCCGGAACACATCACAAAAGTAATCCATGATGCCAGAGTGTTCGGCGGTGCGACCCTCGGCGTTCCTGTCAAAGATACGATTAAAACTGTGGATGACGGATTAATTACAGATACGCCCCCACGTTCTTCCCTTTGGATTACACAGACACCCCAGGTATTCCGGAAACGGCTTTATTTTGAAGCCGTTGATTTTGCGCTGGAACATCACCTGAATTTCACGGATGACTGCCAGTTAATTGAATCCATCGGCGGAAAAATCTGCATGACAGCCGGTGATTATACCAATATTAAAATCACAACACCCGAAGACCGGGCAATTGCGGAGGTGCTTTCTCAAAATTATGAGTCAGAATGAAACCAACGAAAATAAAAATGCGATCCGGATCGGACATGGCTATGACGTACACAGACTTGTCCCGGAACGGAAATTAATTCTCGGCGGCGTGGAAATCCCTCACACACTGGGATTACTCGGGCATTCTGATGCGGATGTGTTATTACATGCCATTTCAGATGCGCTTCTGGGAGCGCTTGCCCTCGGCGATATCGGGAAACATTTCCCGGATACAGACCCGGCATATAAGAACGCCGACAGCCTGGAATTATTAAAACATGTGATTTCTCTGATAGAAAAACAAAATTACACGCTCGGCAATCTGGATGCGATTATCATCGCACAGAAACCGAAATTAGCAGATTACATTCCGGAAATGCGCCGGAATATTGCGCAGGTCTGTCATGCGGATCTCTCCCAGATCAGCATTAAGGCAACCACAGAAGAACGGCTTGGCTTTACCGGTGAAGAAAAAGGGATTTCCGCCCACTGCGTAGCACTGCTGATTCACTGCACATAATCCGGAATCCCGTCATATCATATAGTATTATTTTCAAGAGAGGTGATACAATTATGATATGTATGGCGGTTCTGCCGTCGGACACGTTTGCGCACAAGGCACAGCGCATTCTGACCGCAAACGGCTATTCCTGCGAGATGATCCGCACGACCAGTCAGCAAGACGGCTGCATTTTCGGAATCAGAATTCACGGCGATCCGGAACAGATCCGGGCGCTGCTGCAACGAGGGAATGTCCCTGTGAAAAGCATCCGGATGGAACGTGATGACACATGATGATAAATACTGTGAATTTCGACAATGCTGCTACCACATTCCCGAAACCGCCGGAAGTCCGGCTTGCTGTCGAAAAAGCGCTTGTCCGCTACGGCAGTTCCGGCAGAGGCAGTCATCCGATTGCACTGCGTGGCTCAGAACTGATCTACTCTTCCAGAGAAGTGATTTCTGAATTTTTCGGTGCAGAACCGGAAAATGTGATTTTAACAGCCAACTGCACCCATGCACTGAACATTGCCATCCAGGGAATTGCATCCGTACACCGGAATGCACATGTGATTATCAGTCAGATGGAGCATAATTCTGTATTAAGACCTGTTTACGCACTTGCGAAAAAAAAGCAGATCCGGTACAGCATTGCAGAAGTAAAGCCGACAAAATCCGAAACACTAGAAAATTTTGCTAGTCTGATCCGTCCGGATACGATTGCAATCATTGCCACAATTGCAAGCAATGTCACGGGACAGATTCTTCCCTGGCGGGAAATCGGCGCTCTGTGCCAGGAAAAGAATATCTGTTTTATTGCGGATGGCGCACAAGCCTGCGGCTTACTGCCAATTAATATCCAATCCGATCATATTAATATTTTATGCACCGCAGGGCATAAGGCATTATATGGAATTACCGGCACAGGTTTATTGATTTCTGACGGAAAATTTCAGTTACCGCCGCTGATGCAGGGCGGTTCGGGGAGCATGTCCAATCTGCCGGAAATGCCAGATTTTCTGCCGGATTCCCTGGAAGCCGGAACGCTGAACCTGATCGGGGCGGCATCCCTGAAAGCCGGAATCGCCTTTGTACAGAAAAAAGGTATTCACACGATTTTCAGATCCGAAAACGCCCTTTGCGAGGCGCTTGGTGAGAGACTCCGAAAAAATCCAAATATCCTCCTCTACCGGAATCCGGATGCCGGATCTGCGTATGTCCCGATTGTGTCGTTTAACATCCGAAACAGACCCGCAGAGGAAGTCGCCGCACAACTGAGCCAAAAAGGGTTCTGTCTTCGTGCCGGACTGCACTGCGCTCCCCTGGCGCATTATTTTCTGCACACAATTGAAAATTATCAGGGAACTGTCCGTTTTGCGCCGTCAGTATTCTCCGGAATGCCGGACACGCTGCGGCTTGCAGAGGCAATCCAGGAATTAAGTAAAAATTAATAAATAAAATCATACCGGAGAGCACTTGCTCTCCGGTCAGAAAGGAAGTGAGCCAGTGAATAATCTGCATGAATTTCTTGCCTCCGTGTACAGCGTCATGCACACCATGACTTTTGTTGATTTTGTCGACATTGCATTATTATCTTATATTATCTATTTTATGCTCAAATTAATCCGTGAAACCAGAGCCGGTCAGTTATTCAAGGGCATTTCCTTTCTGCTGGTTGTCTATATGATCGGCAAAATTGTAGAACTCAAATCCATTACGTACATTCTGGAACATGTCTTCAACATCGGCATTCTTGCCATTTTAATCATGTTTCAGCCCGAAGTCCGCCGTGCTGTCGAAAAACTCGGTCATACCGGTCTGGGTCTGGATACTATTCTGTCTGCATCCAACCGGGAAATGACAACAAAATGGTCGCCTGCGATTCAGGCAATCTGTGATTCCTGCGTCGAACTGAGCCGGACATGCACCGGAGCGCTGATCGTCATTGAAAAACAAACAAAACTCGGTGAACAGATCGAAAACGGCACAATGCTGTCCCCAGTAAAGAACTGTTCGGCAATATCTTCTACCCGAAAACACCCCTGCATGACGGCGCAGTCATCATGCGTGACGGAATGATTCTCGCCGCTGCCTGCTTTCTTCCCAAACCCCAGAAAGAAGAATTAATTAATAAAAAACTTGGTTCCCGCCACCGTGCGGCAATTGGCATGAGTGAAAATTCGGATGCAATTGTGATTGTTGTCTCCGAGGAAACGGGACAGATCTCAATCGCAGAAAACGGCAATTTAACCAGGGATTTCAACCGGAATTCCCTGGAACAGTTACTAACGGACA
>CAMWWG010000018.1 GCA_947177935.1 uncultured Ruminococcus sp.
GGTTTCTAGGACGTTCCTACCGGGAATTGTGTGCGGATGAACCACTGGGAATTCCTTATGATCCGGATTCTGCGGTGACTTTATTCCAGGAACTGGAACTTCCTATGAGTCAGATCAACTCCCTCCAGATTCTGATCCCGGATAGTTTCGACAACCAGCAAGCGCTGCTATCCATCTGTCAGGAATGGCAGAATTTATTTCATCAGTATATCGGCATTGAGAGCGTTCCTTATTCTGAATATGAAAAACGCCTTGCGGATGGCGATTATAGCATTGCACTGTACAGTTTCAAACCGGAATATCACAATTGTGGGAGTTTGTTGAAAGTAATTGCCGAACAGGCAGAATTCCTAGGGATTGACCTGACGGAGCTAAATGCTTGTCTGGAACAGATTGCCCACACGGAACAGACAGCGGAAACTCTGAAATATTACCAGAAATGCGAAGAAATCATCCTAGAAGAACTGGCATTCATCCCGTTATATTATCAAAATCTGTATTTCATCAGCACAGCAAAAAATACGGAGATCTGGTGCAATCCGTTCACGAGGGCGATTTACTTCCGGGATGCAAAACATTTTTCATAAAATAAGATGATATTCAGCGAAAATTATTCTGTTTTATCCTGGCAGGTCATTCTATACAAAAAACAGTTCTTGAATTTGTTTAGAATTTACAAAAATCAATTTCGCTATTGATTTTTTTAAATTCTTGTAGTATAATAATTAATATAATAATACTATAATTTATTTAAAATTTTAATGCAAGATTTTGATTGCCTCTCCGGAGGCGGAGAGGGGCTTGTTATTATGGCTGACGAATACACACCGGAAATTTTCACACTCACGGATGAGGACGGCAAGGAACAGGAGTTCGAGCTGATGGATGTCATGGAAGAAAACGGCACTGTCTATTATGCGCTTGTACCTTATTTTGAAGATCCGGAATCCATGATTGAAGAAGACACGGAACTTGTTGTCTTAAAAGCCGGCGAAGAAAACGGCGAAGAATTTCTGACGACAATTGACAATGACGAAGAATACGAACGCATTGGCAACATCTTCATGCAGAGAATCAGCGAAATGCTCGAAAGCGCAGATGAAGATGCTGAAGATGCAGAATAATTAAAAAATGACTGCCTTGTTCGGGTAAGTATAGTTATTATAATCCTACACTTATTTTCAGGGAATCTGATGCTCTGACTGAGGATTGCAGACCTCCCGTTTCCGGTGGAGTGATCTCAGCCGGATTCGGACGTTGGGAGCGAGAGACTTTCAGGCGGATACCCACCTTGCGGCAACGCTAGGTTTTATTCTCTATACGACGGCAAGGCGGTTTTTTTACTGACAAATACAAGCACTTCCCGGAATCTCAGTAATTCCCGGAGAGTGCTTTTATTTTATAATACAGGGGACTGAATTTTATGAAATCTATCTTTAAAAATACAAAATCCATCCCGGAACGCTGTGCCGTTCTGGATTTCATCCGGGGATTCACCGTCCTGAATATGATCGCATTCCACGCCTGTTGGGATCTGGTCTATATGTTCCAGCAAGACTGGAACTGGTATTACTCCGATGCCGCCTACATTTGGCAGCAAGGGATTTGTTGGACATTTATTGTACTATCCGGATTCTGTGCCGGGATAAGCCGTCATCTGTTTCGCAGAGGGCTGACGGTCTTTCTTGCCGGGATGATTATTTCAGGGATCACAATCCTGTTTATGCCTGAAAATTTGATTCTGTTCGGCGTTCTGACCTGTATCGGCTCTTGTATGCTGATTCTTTCCGGATGCAGAAATTTGTTGCAGATATTTCCGCCAGTTCCGGGAATACTCCTGAGTTTCGGCTTATTCGCACTCACAAAACATATTGATGATCACTATCTGGGCTTTTTCTTCAAACCCTTACAGTATCTTCCGAAATTTCTCTATCAAAATTACCTGACGGCATATCTTGGCTTTCCACAGGATGGATTTTATTCCACCGATTATTTTGCGCTGTTCCCCTGGATATTTCTGTTTCTAACGGGATTTTTCATCTATCAGGCGTGGCATGAAAAAATCCTGAAAATCTCCTGGAATGGCTTTGCTCCTGTGAATTTCATCGGCAGACATGCACTAGAAATTTACATAATTCATCAGCCGGTAATCTACGCAGTTT
The DNA here is from genome assembly GCA_947177935.1 of uncultured Ruminococcus sp. GTDB lineage: Bacteria > Bacillota > Clostridia > Oscillospirales > Ruminococcaceae > UBA3855. Next base: position 2,163 of record CAMWWG010000018.1, read on the forward strand.
TATATTTATTTTTTAAATTAATTTCAAATTAAGATTCTAAAATTTCCCGGATAATTCTCACTAACTCTTCCTGGATTTCTTCGATTTTCCGGATGGAATCTGCATTTTTGTCATAACAGGATAATACATGCCAGTGCTCCCGGTGAATCAGATATTGCGCCGCTTCATAGCATTTTCGGAAATAATCCTGATCGGATTCGTGAATGTCTTTTTTTTGTGTTGTATTTTCATATCTTCCGGACAATAATTTCTGTGAAATTTCAATGGGCATATCCAGAAAGATCACAGCATCCGGTCTGGGGATTCCTAACCGGTGATATTCAAAATCCGCAAGCCATTTCAGATAGTCCTCCCATTCGTCTCTGGGGAGTTTTGCCGTCTGATAAATCATATTGGATGTTGTATATCTGGCGGAAATCATGGGTTTGTGATTCCTGTCATCCAGATACCAGTCTTTCCGATAGCTGATATAACGATCCATTGCATAGAACAAACCGGAAGAATAGGCGCTCCGCCTGGGATCTGTCTCCGGGATTCTGCCCTGGAGATATTCTGTAATAATTTCACCGCTTGGAGAATTGTAATTCGGGAACGTCAGGAAACGGCAGTCCGGGAATGTTTCTTTTAACAATTCTATCTGCGTGGACTTACCACATCCGTCGAGTCCCTCAATGATGATTATTTTTCCATGCATAAAAAATGTATCCTCCTTATTTCAAAACTTCTCTGTAAATTTCGGCATCTTCCTCTTTGAAAACATTAAAAATCACTTTTTTCAGACTCGTTTCAGGATGTTGGTGCAGATAAGTTCTTACGGTATGCACTGCAATTTCACTCGCCAATCGCTTCGGAAAACATAACTCTCCTGTGGAAATACAGCAAAATGCAATGCTTTCCAGTTGTTTTTCAGACGCAACCTGTAAACAGGATATATAACAAGATGCCAGCATCAGTTTATCATATTTTGTTACTTCATCATAAATAACTGGTCCTACCGTGTGAATCACATATTTTGACGGCAAATTATAAGCCTTTGTGATTTTGGCTGAACCAATTGCTTCTTCATGTCCTTGTGCCAGCATCATCTGATAGCAAACATCCCGTAACTGTAACCCTGCGGAAGAATGAATAGCATTATCAATACATTTGTGACAGGGTAAAAAACAGCCTAACATGGTAGTATTAGCCGCATTTACAATCGCATCCGCATCTAGTCTGGTAATATCACCTTGCCAGATACAAATCGTTTCAACAACCGGTGTCAGCTCCTGCACATGCACAATGCCTTTCTCTTCTGCTTCCTGGGTCAGAAAATCATCCTGCAAATTCAAAAATTCTTCTGAAATTGGCATTGGATCTCTCAGATTCATCAAGCTGCGCAAAAATAATCTTTGCTGTTTATAGTCATCCGCATTTATCTGCATTGCCTGTACCTGATATGCAGGCATTTCATGCAATAACATGGCATTTAATTTCTTGATTTTCTCAAATTGTGTCATAATGTCTGCTCCTGTGTCAATAAAATCAGCACTGCACCTCTGGAAAAGCACAGTGCTGAATTTTTTCATCTTTCTTACATGGCATTCTTGATTGCCTGCATTAATTCTTCATAAGTTTCATAAGCAGGCAGTTCCGGATGATCTTTCTTGATCTGTTCTGTACTCTTGAACAAAAATCCTGCCTTGCTTGCCTGGATCATGCCCAGATCATTGTAGCTGTCACCGCTTGCGATCGTCTCGAAGCCGATGGACTGCAAAGCCTTGACGGTTGTTAATTTGGACTTTTCACAGCGCATTTTAAAGCCCGTGATCTCGCCGTTTTCAGCGACTTCCAGCGTATTGCAGAAAATTGTCGGATAGCCGAGTTTCTTCATCAGCGGTGCGGCAAACTGTGTAAACGTATCACTGATGATAATCACCTGACACAGGGATCTGAGCTCGTCCAGGAATTCTTTTGCGCCCTCCATGGGATCAATTTTTGCAATGGTCTCCTGAATTTCTTTCAGTCCCAGATTGTGTTCTTTGAGAATAGCAAGCCGGTATTCCATAAGCTTGTTATAATCCGGCTCGTCACGGGTTGTTTTTTTGAGTTCCGGAATGCCGCTTGCTTCCGCAAATGCAATCCAGATTTCCGGAACAAGCACACCTTCTAAATCAAGACAAGTAATCAGCATAAAAAAACCTCCAGTTTTTAAATAAATTAAATTTAAAATTTAATTTTAATTTTATTATACAACAAATTTCCTGAAATTGCAAGTAGTTTTAAAAATTTTTTTACTCTCCCTGATAAAGAATTTCTACATCCGGATGGGATGCCAGATATTCCGGACTCACGTAAATGATGATATAATCTTCTGTTTCGTTGAAGATCTGCCATCCTGCCTGCTCCAGATACGGGATGGCAATTGCAGTATTCTCATCGCCGCGACTCATGACATAAAAGTCATAATGATCCATGTCAACTAATCCTGTGACGCTTTCTTCAAATTCTTCAATTTCTGGATTCTTGGTAAAATCATCTCTGTCAAAAATATAGACTTCTTTCCGGTCAGCCAGGTGGGGCAAGAACCAGGTATTGACAATCACTCTGCCGTCCTCCGGAACACTGTCCAGACAAGCTTCTAAATTCTGGTAATAATCTGCTCGTTTGTTGTATGATTCAATATAGCCAGCTTTTCCGGAAATAAAGCACAATGCAGAGGCAAGACTTGCTACGGATGCCATTGCAATAATCGTATTGCGCTTTTCATAAACAAAATCATCTGCATTGATGAATGCCAGGTAAATCATCAGACACGATGGTCCATAAATATATTGATAACCAATTCCGGCGGCATAACCGTAACTTGTGCTGACAACCAGATTCATAATAATAAACGGAATCATCAGCAGATATCTATGAAGTTTTCTCGTCATGAACGGCAGGAACATCAAAGGAATCATGATTTGAAGAACAATCATCAGACTGTGTTCCTGAATGAACAGGCTGAAGAAATACGCCGGATCAACTAACACATTCCGGATAATGCTTCCGAAACCGTCGCCCGGTGCAATCGTCAGATTTCCGAATCTGGAAGACGCCATCATCTCCCCGTCGCCGTACTCTCTCATCCAGTTACTAATCAGGACGAAATAAATTCCAGAAATTACCATAACTGCCAGTCCGTGCAGACGTTTCCAGGTCTTTTCTTCAATCAGGAAATAAAATCCGATACAAATCACATACAGCGGCGCATCCTCTTTCACGATGCAGGTCAGAATTGTCATGATATAAAACAAAATATAATGCCTGGAATCCATCGCATATAACAGCCACATCAGGAGCGTCGGCAAAAATGCGTTTTCATGGAAATCATAGAAACTCGGCGCAAGCAGACCGGCATAGAAAATATAGACCATGCAGACAGCAATTCGCATAATTCCATGATAATTATGCTTTTTTGCAAGCAGATACAACGGGATGACACCGCCCATTGCCAGGACTGCCTGACAAACCAGAAGTGTGTTTTCATGCGGAAAAACTGCATAAAACGGCAGTAACAGATAATAAATAAACGACGCATGGACATTGAAATGCGACAGGAACGTATTTCGTTCACAGGTAGTAACAGCCGTGAAATCTTCTTTCATGGAATAGAACATCTGTGCAAAAATGCCAAAATCATAACAGGAACTGCTGAATGTTCCATGTCTTGCAATCGTTCCCAGGCTGATAAAAACCACGACAGCAACAGCAACAATAGCAACAAGCAGAGCCGTGACAAGTTCCGGGACTTTTTCCAGCCGCCTGTGCGGCAATTTTCCCATCAGATAACCCATGAATGCAATTCCGATGCCGGTGATGCCCATGGCAAAATAATAATTATCTGTCTGACTGCGCCACATGACGCAGATCATGAAAAAAATCAATCCTGCAAACAACACAGCCTGATCAAAGATTTTCAGCTTTTTCGGGACAAAATAATACACAATGGTCAGCACAAGAAATCCGAAAATCATCCACAGAATGCTGTGCCCGACAGGGGCTTCATTCACGAATTCTTTCCAGTTGGAAATGGCATTGATTTCTTCTTTTCGCTGCATTTGCAGGACAATTCCGGTAATCAGGAAATAAATTCCCACAAAACGGCACATAAACAGATCCGGGATGCCGCACCGGAGCAGGAAATCCCGGACATTGGCAAACACAGACTTTGTTTTATCGTTCAAAGCAATTTTCATAAATTTTTCAGTATCCTCCTGTAATCGCATCATTTTAAATTTCAATGAAACATTTGATTAAAAATATTCCAGATTTCATTATAGCATATTGCTTAGTATTTGTCAATGTGATTTTAAGAATTCCGGAAAACAGACCGAAATTTACGCATTTTTCAGACGGATTTTCTGACAGTCCCAACAAAAAAACGGCAAGACGCCGTTTTTTTATTGTAATATTTTTAAGATTCTGTCTCAATTCCAAATCTCTCGCACAGCTCCCGCAGTCCGTCACAGTAGCCTGTGGCTTCTGCCTGGAGTTTCCAACTGTTCCGGTGACGATATAATTCCACGGCAACAACCGTACGCTCCGCCTGCAAATGGGAAAGATCCATGTAAGCAATCTGCGTGTTCCCCTGGAACACCTGTAAAACAGGTTCTTCCATCTGCGAAAAATTAAATGCCGGATTATTTCCATAAGCCGAAAAACAAACCGCAATTTTCTGAATTCCCGGATCAGTCTTGTTCAGAAAGAAACCACATTCCGGATAATGTTCCTGTTCCATCACACGAACGCTTCCGTCACGGGAACAAGCATTCCCGAAAAAGACCAGATCTTCGTCCTGCCGTTCTTTCTCCCGAAGCAGAAACACATAAACATCCAGTTCCATGCGCTGTTTCAGTTTTCTGTACAAGAACCGGATGCGGATTTCATTGCGGACATAGGGCGTCAGATCCATTCTTGCACCTGGACGGAGAGAATCGCCCTCTTTCTGATTAAAATCATAATTTAAATTATCATTCAAATCCTGATTTATTTCATAATTCCGGGAGAAATCCGAATTTTCAGAATCCTCAGAATTTCGGTTCTGCAAATAAAATCCCATTGGCTGTGCATCCGTGAAATGCAGATATTTACAGAATTTCAGCCGCAATACCGGGAATTTACAAAGCATTCTCTCAATTTCAGATTTTGTTCCGGAAAAGATGACAGCAAAATTTTCCCATTGCAGAATTTCCAGAAGATATTCCAGAATATCATCCGGCATCAGGTCAACGTGATCCAGCATCCAGACATTGCCAAGGATTTTTTGCGCCCGTGCCTGGATAGTCTGTGCTGTGAGGAGCGCCGCATTTTCAGCAACTAGTCTGCCTCCGGTAAGCAGTCCCAAAGAATGGTAACTTTTAGCGACAATCCGCCCCGTTTCCGTCTTGCCAGTCCCGGATTCTCCCATGAAAACAAGATGCAATGGCACGGAAACAGCCGACAGTCCTTGTGATATTTCATTCTGACAGACGCATAGCATCTGTATCCATGCACAAATATCCGATTTGACTTCTGCAAGTCCTTGCAAGCAATTGAGTTTCTGCTCCAATTCTGTCAATAACTCATCCCGCACGGCAAATCCTCCCTTGCCTAAAAATTCAGATCCGGAAAACCAGGATCACAGGAAAAGGGAATCCTGAACCGAAGATTCCCCTGTTTTCCGATAATTTCTAAAATATTTTTATCTTAACTGAAACGCCTTGCCAGGGATTTGATGTCCAGATCAGATGTCCCTTGTCCGATGGCATTGAACTTCCATTCACCATTATGACGATAAATTTCTCCGAATACCATTGCCGTCATGCCCTGATAGTCATCCGAAAGCGAATAACGGCATAACTCCTGGTTCGTGTCAGTGTCAATAATTCGGATGAACGCATTGCGGATCATGCCGAAATTTTGCCCACGCTCCTGCGCCTGATAAATATTCACCACAAAGACAATTTTATCATACTGCACTGGGAGTGCCTCCAGATTCACAGCAATCTGCTCGTCATCGCCCTCGCCTTCGCCTGTCAGATTGTCGCCCATATGTTCCACAGCATGTGTTTCATGAATCAAATGCCCGAAATAAATAATATCTTTATTAGAATTTAGTCTCCCGTTCACGCAAACAAATGCCGAAGCATCACAATCAATTGCGTTCTGTTTCGGACTGCCGAAAAGAGCGCTGAACAGTCCGCCGGATTTCTGCGCCGGCGCTTCATCCCATCCAAGCCCGACCATTACACGGCGGAGCGTTCCGCCGCCGGATTTTCGGAGTTCGACTTTTTGACCTTTTTGTAAATTCACTGACATAGTATTCTACTCACTTTCTTGATTCATCCGGATTTATTTCCTGCCTGCCGTCCATCGCATTCCCCATCCGAATGCCCTGTCCATCGGTTCATGTCCGTCAAAGAACCGGATCAGTTTTTCTACCGTGAATGTCTGGTTATTCTGGTTTTCCAGCATCGCAATGGCACACATTTTCTGATTTGAGCTGTATTCATCCATCCGGACAATCAGATCCTGACTGCCGGGGCATCGCAGTGTGACAATGCCGTCTGCACTTTTCCAATTGGCAACGCCCTCATAAATGAACGTATATATCAGAATTTTTTTAATTTCAGCAATTTTTCCGCCGTTGACACGCAGATTTTCGCCGTTCGCAGCCGCTCCGCTCCGATCATCGCCGTCCAATGCAATATATGGCGCAGCATCCAGATTCCCGAATGCATTGCCTAATGCCTGCACACAGCCTTTCCGACCGTTTTTCAATTCATACAGGCATCCAAGATCCAGATCAATCGAATTCTGTCCCAGAGAAATCCCCAAAAATTTCTTTTCCGGCGGCTGACTCCAATTAAGATTGATAAGAATCTCTCCCAGCGCCCTGCCGGATTGTTTTTCAAGGCTGACTTTCTGTCCTTTTCTTAACTCAACTGCGATTATACATTCACACCATAGTCACGGCATAAGGCCGCAAGTCCGCCAGAGTAACCGCTTCCGATCGCATTGAACTTCCATTCACCGTTATGACGATATAATTCGGCAACGACAACAGCTGTTTCGATTGAAAAATCTTCTCCGAGATCAAAATGAATCAGTTCTTCATAAGTTTCCTGATTGACTACCCGGATATAGGCATTGCTGACCTGTCCGAAGTTTTGATTTCTCACATCTGCGTCATAAATTGTTACCGTGAATGCAATTTTTTCGATATTTGCCGGAACTCGGGAAAGATCCACTTTGATAACTTCATCATCTCCCTCGCCCTCACCTGTCAAATTATCCCCGGTATGAATCACGGACTCTGATACGTGTTTCAGATTGCCATAAAATACAAAGTCCGCATCGGATATGACTTTGCCATTTGCGCCTGCCAGGAATGCGGAAGCGTCCAGGTCGAAAGCCGCTCCGCCGTCGTATTTATTCACATCCCAACCCAGACCGACTAATAATTTGGACAGACCGGGATTGCCCTTTGTAAGATTCACTTTCTGACCTTTTGCCAGATTGACTGCCATAGAAAAATCCTCACTTTCAAATGGATTGAAATAATTTTAAATTAATTTATAACTTATACATTTACGCCGTAATCCCGGCACAATGCTGCTAATCCGCCGGAATAGCCACTGCCAATTGCATTAAATTTCCATTCACCGTTATAGCGATACAATTCCGCAACGACAACAGCCGTCTCAATCGAGAAATCCTCTCCCAGATCAAAATGGATTAATTCCTCACCGTTTGCCTGATTCACTACACGGATGTAGGAATTATTCACCTGTCCGAAATTCTGATTTCTCTCGTCAGCCTCATAAATCGTCACTGTGAATGCAATCCGGGAAATATTTGCCGGAACTCTGGAAAGATCCACCTGAATGACTTCATCATCGCCGTCACCCTCGCCAGTGAGATTGTCTCCGGCATGGACCACAGAACCGGATGTGTGTTCTTTATTGCCGTAAAACACGAAATCCCCGTCAGAAAGCACTTTTCCATTCTCGCCGAGCATGAAGACTGAGGCATCCAGATCAAATGCAAAACCACCATCATACTTGTTGACATCCCAGCCGAGTCCGACCATGATCTTGGTCAATCCGGGATTGCCTTTTGTGAGATCCACTTTCTGCCCTTTGGATAAATTAACTGCCATTGTAAAAAACCTCCTGTGAAAATTTTTTAAAAATTCAATAAATTACACATTAACGCCGAAATTCAAGCCGAGTGCTCGCAATCCACCAGAAAAGCCACTGCCAATTGCATTGAATTTCCACTCACCGTTATGCCGGTATAATTCTCCGACAACAACGGCAGTTTCCACGGAGAAATCTTCACCAAGATCAAACCGGATCAGCTCCCGGTTATTCGTTTCATCCAACACATGAATGTACGCATTGCTGACCTGTCCGAAATTCTGATTTCTCTGTTCAGCCTCATAGATCGTCACCGTGAAATCAATGAGTGAGATATTCGCCGGGACATTTGACAAATCAATTTTAAGGATTTCATCATCACCATCATTGCCGCCTGGCAG
>CAMWWG010000019.1 GCA_947177935.1 uncultured Ruminococcus sp.
AATAAAAGGAGTGTTTTTTTTGGCTAATAAAATCAAAGTCGCTGTATTATTCGGCGGTGCGTCCAGTGAACATGATATTTCATTGAAATCCGCAACACATGTGATCCGGAATATCCCACAGGATAAATATGAAGTTCTCTGCGTGGGTATCACAAAAAAAGGCAGATGGCTGTATTATCCGGGGGACGTTTCTGCAATCGAATCTGGAAAATGGGAGCAGAATCCGGACTGCGTTTCTGCGATTCTCTCCCCGGATACGGTGCACAAGGGCTTTATTACGATTGACAACGGAACGGCAACGCTCCGGAAAGTTGACGTTGTATTTTCTGTTCTGCATGGTAAGAACGGCGAGGATGGCACAGTGCAGGGTTTATTGGAGCTAGCAAGGATTCCTTATGTTGGTTGTGGAGTGTTGGCATCAGCTACCTGTATGGATAAGGCTGTCACACATACAATCCTGGATTATAACGGAATCCATACAGCAAAATGGCGCATGATCTGTCAAAGAGAACTGCACGAACTGGAAACAAAATGCACAGAGATTGTACAGGCATTGCACTATCCGTTATTTGTCAAGCCGGCAAATGCCGGATCATCCATCGGGGTCAACCGTGCGGAAAATCACAAGGAATTATTAAACGCTGTCCGGGAGGCATTCGAGCATGACAGCAAAGTGATTGTAGAAGAATGTATTACCGGCAGAGAACTGGAAACGGCTGTATTTGGCTATGATGCACCGTTTGCATCATTTGTCGGCGAGATTGAAGCCTGCAACACGTTCTATGATTTTGATGCAAAATATATCCTGAGTGATTCCAGACTGTCCATTCCGGCGGATCTCCCCGAAGAAAAAAGCCGGGAAATCCAGGAAATTGCCATAAAAGCCTACATGGCAATGGGTTGCCGTGGGCTTTCCCGTGTAGATTTCTTCCTGAAAGAGGATGGTGAGATCATTTTGAATGAAATCAATACCATGCCCGGTTTCACGCAGATTAGCATGTACCCGAAATTAATGGAACACATGGGCATGAAACCGTCCTATCTGATTGATAAATTAATTGAACAGGCAGTCAGATCCGAGCGTACCTGCTGAGGTGGATTTATGAAGAATCAAAATTTAAATCAAAATGCGATCGGGGTATTTGATTCCGGGTTGGGCGGACTGACAGCCGTCAAAGAATTAAACAGGATTCTGCCGCAGGAAAATATTATTTTCTTTGGTGATACGGCAAGAGTCCCCTACGGTACAAGAAGCCGGAAGACAATTCTCCGATATACCAGGGAAGATATTGCGATTCTCCGGCAGCATCCTGTGAAAATGATTATTGCCGCCTGCGGAACAGTCAGTTCCGCACTGGGGACGGATTCCCCGGTAGAAGAAGAAATGCCATTCACAGGCGTGGTCTATCCAGCGGCAAGAACGGCTTGCAGAATTACAAAAAACCGGCATATCGGCGTTATCGGAACACCTGCGACAATCCGGAGCGGCGGCTACGTCGAGGCGCTTCACGCAATTGATCCGGAAATTACTGTCACAGCAATGGCATGTCCATTATTAGTTCATCTGGTGGAATATGGCTATACAAACCGGGATAATCCGATCACAAGGCTTGCGGCAGAAGAATATCTTATGCCGATTAAGAATGCCGGTGCAGATACGCTCATTATGGGCTGTACACATTATCCGATTATCCGGGATATTATCGCCGATATTATGGGGCAAGATGTGCAGTTGATTTCCGCCGGGGAAGAAGCGGCGAAATTTGCACGGGATTGTCTGGCACAGCGTGGACTTCTTACGGATCGGGCAGAGCCGGGACACAATATCTATTATGTCAGCGACAGTGAGGAGAGTTTCCGGGAGAACGCCAAACATTTTCTGCCGGATGCCGCTCATGGGCAAGTATTCAGCATTCATATTTAAATAATTTGTACGTAGTTCTATTAATAAATAATAATAAAAAAATAAATATTGAAATTAAAAATTTAAGTTAGGAAGTGAATTTATTTTGCGTGATGTCTGGATTATGAAATTGCAGAACATTCAGCGTGATGAAGAAGGGTCTACGGAAATTAACCTTGACACCGAAATTGAATATGACGTAATTCCTGGTGGCGATCGCCGCATTGCCTATCTGGAGGCAAATGATTCCGGCATGGGCGGCAGTACCACGGAATTGTTGATTGCACCGGATAACATGGTCACCCTGATCCGTTCCGGTACGTTCGGCACAAGCCTTGTGGTTCTCCCAGGAAAAGAAAATTTCTGCGATTACCGCACACCGTTCGGAGATGTTTCGTTTACGGTACGGGGGCGGTACGTCCGGAATCATCTGACGGACGAGGGCGGCACATTAGAAATGTGTTATGCAGTCTATATGAATTCCGGGATGCTGACGGAAAATCTGATTGCGCTCCAGATTGAAAAACAAAGAATTTAATTTATACAACAGAAAGATCTTTTGAGATATGCTTAAAATTAAAAATATTAAAAATATTAAAGATTGGAGAATTTGTTATGACAAATATGATTCAGACTGCACAGGCGCAGTTGAAAGAAATCCTGCTCCAGGCAATGGGACAGCTTGTCGCAGCAGAAAAAATCCCGGCTGAACCGATTCCGGCATTTCAGATTGAGATCCCGGCGGATAAGTCCCACGGCGATTTTGCCGCAAATATTGCAATGGTTTCCGCAAGGACGCTTCACATGCCGCCAAGAAAAATTGCAGAATTGCTTGCAGAGAATTTCATTCTCACAGGAAGCTATTTCGAGAAAGCGGAAATTGCAGGTCCGGGTTTTCTGAATTTCTTCCTAAGAAAAACATGGTTTTCCGATACCATTCAGGCAGTCCTCACAGAACAAGATGATTATGGAAAGTCAGACATCGGCGCAGGCAAACGTGCATTAGTGGAATTTGTATCAGCCAATCCCACAGGACCAATGCACGTCGGCAATGCCCGTGGCGCAGCGCTCGGCGACGGCATTGCGTCGCTTCTGGAATGGACAGGCTGGCACACGGAACGGGAATTCTATGTCAACGATGCAGGCAACCAGATCGAAAAATTCGCAACATCCCTGGAAGTCCGTTATCTCCAAAAGTGCGGACAGGATGTGGCTATGCCGGAGGATGCCTATCACGGTGCGGACATTACAGCACATGCGGAGGATTTCTATTCGCAGAACGGCGATAAATTCCAGGACTGTGACAGCAAGACCCGGAGGAATGCGCTGGTTGCGTTTGCATTGCCAAAAAATATTGCAGGACTGGAACGGGATCTGAAAAGTTATCGGGTTGTCTATGATAACTGGTACAGAGAGAGCAAGCTCCACAATGACGGCAGTGTGATGAAAATTGTCCAGGAATTAACAGACAAGGGCTACACTTACGAACAGGACGGAGCAATCTGGTTCAAGGCGGAACAATTTGGCGCTGATAAAGATTTTGTGCTTGTCCGGGCAAATGGGATCCCGACGTATATCGTTCCGGATATTGCTTATCACTGTGACAAATTAGTGACCAGAAATTTTGACAAGGCAATTAACGTCCTCGGTGCGGATCATCATGGCTATGTGCCGAGACTCAAAGCAGCGCTGAAAGCTCTGGATGTGAACACGGACAAGCTGGATGTTGTCCTGATGCAGATGGTTATCCTGCTCCGTGACGGTCAGCCGATTAAAGTTTCCAAAAGAAGCGGCAAAGCCATTGGTTTAGTGAGTCTCCTGGAAGAAATCCCACTGGATGCCGCAAGATTTTTCTTTAATATACGTGAGGCAAATTCTCATTTTGAATTTGATCTGGATCTTGCTGTCAACCAGTCCTCTCAGAATCCGGTTTATTATGTCCAGTATGCACACGCAAGAATTTGCAGTATCCTGCGGACATTGCAGGAAGAAGGCTTATATCTGGAGGGGACGCCCGTGGGAGATCTGCCTGCACCGGATACACCGCAGGAAATTGAATTAATTCGGCATTTAGCCGTTTTTCCGTCGGAAATTGTAAGCGCCGCAAAAAATTATGACGCATCGAGAATCACAAAATATGCGATAGAACTGGCAACACTGTTCCACAGATTTTATGACAATTGTTCTGTGAAGAATGCAGAAACGCCGGAACTCCGTGAAATGCGGACAGATCTGTGCAAGGCAGTCCGTCAGGGACTCCGCAATGCCATGGCAATTCTCAAGATTGATTGTCCGGAACGGATGGAGAAAAAAGAGAACTGAAATTAAACATTACAAAACAATTACAAATTGGACAGATCGGGATTTCGTTTTTTGTGATGAATATACAAACAAGTTTGAAAATATTCGCTATTTTCACGAACGAGAAAATAAAATTAACAATTTGTTAATATCCTGTTCATAATTTTATGTTACAATCTGTAATATGTAAATGTCTAACTATCTAAATCAATCAATCAGTTATACTTTTTTTTTATGAAAAATTACGAAAATTTAGAATTTTATCATTCCCAGAAATTTCAGAACAGAAAGGAATCCTGCTTATGTCCAACAGATTGTTCCAGGGTCTTGTCCACCAGATGCGTGATACCATGGATACGACCATCGGTGTCGTTGATGAAACGGCAACGATTATCGCCTGCAGTGAATTGTCAAAAGTCGGTACAACCAATGAATTTGTATCTCTTGATCTGAGTGACACCCATGATATTTTTGTACGGGACGGCTATACTTATAAGCCATTCGGCGCACAAACCAAGGCAGATTATGCGGTATTTGTGGAGGGTACGGATGAAACTGCTGCACGGTATGCGAGCATTCTTGCTATTACCTTGTCCAATATCAAGCAGTATTATGATGAAAAATATGACAGGAATAATTTTATCAAGAACGTGGTTCTGGATAATATCCTGCCCGGTGACATTGTCGTCAAGGCAAGGGAACTGCATTTCAATGCTGAGATCAGCCGTGTTGTTCTGCTGATCCGTGTCGTGTCCTCCAATGATATTTCTGCTTATGATGTGATCCAGAATCTGTTCCCGGACAAAAACAAGGATTTTGTGTTTAATATCACAGAATCAGATATTGTGCTTGTCAAGGAAATCAAGAGCAGCGTGGATTCCAAAGATCTGGAAAAACTTGCAAGATCTATCGCTGATACCCTCAGCAGTGAATTTTACACCAGAGTGAATGTTGGCATCGGTACGGCTGTAACAAGCGTCAAGGATCTGTCGTCTTCTTTCAAAGAAGCACAGACAGCTTTGGAAGTCGGCAAAGTTTTTGATACGGACAAGATCATTGTCAGCTATGATAATCTGGGAATTGCACGCCTGATTTATCATCTGCCCGGCAAGCTCTGTGAGACATTCCTGCATGAAGTCTTCAAGCGTGGCAGCATTGAATCTCTTGATCATGAGACCTTGTTCACGATTCAGAAATTCTTTGAGAATAATCTGAATGTTTCCGAGACTTCCAGAAAATTATTTGTGCATCGGAATACACTCGTGTACAGATTAGAGAAAATCAAGAAATTAACAGGTCTTGACCTGAGAGAATTTGACCATGCGATTATTTTTAAAATTGCACTGATGGTCAAGAAATATCTGCAGGCAGAGCCGACAAAGTTCTGATTACTTTTAAAGTAATGTGTATGCGCTTTTTGCCTGATGTCTAGGGTTTGTGATACTCTGGAGATTAGGCAATGTCTTTGTCAGAACGGATTTCGCAAAAGTTTTTATTTTACGAAAGGCAAAATTTTATGGTGGAACTCAAGGACGTGTCTGTGACATATTCCAGTGGTGTGGACGCTCTGGAACATATCAATCTGAAAATCAATGACGGAGATTTTGTGTTTGTGGTCGGCGCATCCGGCGCAGGCAAGAGCACATTGATTAAATTATTGCTCAAGGAAATTGATGCCACAAGCGGCACAGTGACAGTCAACGGCTACCAGCTTGGTCATCTGAAAAAGAGACAGATTCCGGAATTACGGCGTACAATCGGGATTGTCTTCCAGGATTTCCGGCTGATTTCCAAAATGACGGTTTATGAGAACATTGCGTTTGTGCTCCGTGTGATTGATGCCCCCCGAAAATATATCCGCAAGCGTGTTCCTTATGTGATTAGTTTAGTAGGCTTGCAGGCAAAGGCGAATTCTTATCCTACGGAGCTGTCCGGCGGAGAGATGCAGCGTGTGGCAATTGCCCGGGCGCTTGTGAATGACCCGGCTCTGATTATCGCAGATGAGCCGACGGGCAACATCGATCCGGAATTATCCTATGAAATTGTGGACCTGCTCCGGAGTATCAACATGCAGGGGACAACTGTCATGATGGTGACGCACGAGCATGAATTAGTCAGAAGATTCGGCGGCAGAATTATTAATATCACAGAGGGACAAATCGTCTTTGATGACATTATGGAAGGTTCGGACGATGAATTTCTCGAAGAATTAGAAATCTCAAGAATTTCTGAAAATCTTGAAAATCCGGAGAACTTGTATCATGAAAGTTAGTGGTGTACATTATCTTGTCGGACAAGGTATCGAAAATATCTGGAAAAATCGCATGATGGCGTTTGCCTCATTCTGCGCCCTGCTTGTTTCTCTGGTTCTGGTCGGAATTTCCATCCTGGCATATCAGAATCTGGATTCGATGATCGGCGGTGCGGAGTCTCAGAATGAAGTGATTGTTTATCTGGATGAAGACACCAGTGCGGACGAAATTAACCAGATCGGCAATGAAATTTATCAGATGCAAAACATTGCGGATGTGATGTTTTATTCCAAAGAAGAAGCCTATCAGGATTGGGAAGACCAGATGGCGGATTATGGTATTTTGTTTGAATCACTTGGCGATGACAATCCCCTGATTGATTCATTCCGGATTCAGGTGAAAGACATTCGTTATATGAATAAGACGGTTTCTCAGCTGGAGCACCTGGATCATATCTACAAAGTCCGTGCGCCGTACGATTTTGTAGCGATTGTGACACAGCTCCGGACGATTCTGACATGGGTCATGAGCGCCCTGATTCTGGCAATGATTTTCGTTTCGATTGTGATTATTTCAAATACTGCCCGGACAAGCGTGTATTCCCGCCGGGAAGAAATCCAGATCATGAAATATGTCGGCGCAACAAACGCATTTATTCGTCTGCCGTTCTTCATTGAAGGCATGATTACGGGATTTTTCGCAGGGTGTGGCGCACTGGTGATTACCTGGGTTGTATATGACGCTGTTTCAGGAGTTTTGCAGAATCAGGTGGCATTGCTGAACGTGATCGGCGTCGGGAGTATGATCCGATTTGATGCGATTTATCTGCCCGTGGCATTTGCGTATCTGCTCGGCGGTGCGCTGCTTGGCGCAGTCGGGAGTGCGCTGAGCACAAGAAAATATATCAATGTATAATTAAAAAATAGTTTTAAAATTTTAAATTTTATTAAATTTTGGAGGAGAGTGAGTTTCTGCTTTTTGCAGATCAGATTTTATGAGTATTTCAACATGGAAAAAGGCGCTTGCAGTATGTCTGGCTGCTGTCACCGTATTTGCGACAGCACAATCCGCCGGACGAGGGGAAATGACAGCTTGTGTATCTGCATCCGCAGCAACCATTGCAGAGCTGGAAGCCAGAAAACAGGAAAATCACAAAAAAATTCAGGCGTGTGAAAGCAAACTTGCAGAATTCTCCGAAAGTGAGAAGAAAAGTAAGGCATATCAGGCGGCTTTGCAGGATAAAATTGACGTATTACAAAGCAACATGCAGATTCTGGACACGGAATTAGAAGATGTCAAGAAAAAAATTTTTGCACTGGATCTGGATATTTCTTCGATGGAGCAGACCATCCAGGAACAGCAAGCCCGGATTGAAAAGGGACTGGAAGAATTCAAGCTCCGTCTCCGTGCCATGTATGTCAACGGCAGTGACAGCCTGGCATCTGTACTGGTCGGCGCAACGGATTTTTATGATTTATTATCCAAATATGAAGTAATTTCCTGTGTGGCAAAGCATGACAATGAACTTGTCAATGACCTCAAGCAGGAACTGGAATCTTACAATGAAAATTTAGAACTGCTGGAATCCCAGAAAGCAGAACAGGAACAGGCGCAGGCGGAGAAGAAAGAAAAACAGTCCGAAATGCAGGCATCCATGCAGGAACTCCGGGATGCTTATGCGGATTCTGAAGCAGAACAGGAGCGTCTGGCATTAGAGAAAGCGTCTGCGAATAAGACAATTGCAGAACTGGAAGAAGATAACAAGCTTGCGGAACAGGCAGAGGCGGAAATCCAAGAACAGATCCGCCGTGCAGATGAAGAACGCCGAAGAAAAGAGTCTGAAGAAGCTGAAAAAGCATTACAGCAAACTACAGTTTCCGCAAATTCTGATTCTAAAAATACAACCAGAGTGTTTGTCAAGAGCACAGTAAAAGATACCACACAGACCACGACGCAGACAAAAACAGAATCAGAATCGGCAACACAGTCCCGGAAATCCGGCGTAGAGGATGCACCTGGGACAGCGCCGGTGATGTTCACCAAACCTGCGGACACAAGCACAACGGAAGTTGCAACGATTGCAGAGACGAAAGCCATGACAATCGCAACAACTGTTGCAAAAACTACAAAGATCACGACAACTACCACAACAACGACAAAACCGACAACAAAATCCACAACAACAACGACTACGACGACGGAGGCATTGCCGCCTGTGACGGCGCCGGAAATTCCGGCAACAGTGCCGCCAACGGAAATGGTAACAGAACCGGTGACGGAAACCATAACTGAAACAGTCATGGAAGCCTATGATGAATCCACGTTCACGTGGCCTTGCCCCGGATATTATTATATTTCCAGTGGATTCGGCAGCCGTTGGGGGACAAATCACAAGGGAGTTGACATTGCGCAGAACGCCGGGGCGGACGCTGTAGCATCCCGTGCCGGGAAAGTCATCAAAGTCAATACAAGCTGTACACACAATTACGGCAAGAACAAGAACTGCTGCGGCAATGGTTACGGCAATTATGTCCTGATTGACCATGAAGACGGGACATATTCCACGATGTACGCACATTTGCAGACGGTTCTGGTATCCGTGGGCGATTATGTGGAAAAAGGACAGACGATCGGTTATGTCGGTACGACCGGACATTCTACAGGGTATCATCTGCATTTTGAAATCCGTAAGGATGGCACGGCTGTGAATCCGGATAGTTACTTAAATTATGAATTAGATTAATTAGATTATAATTTTAAAAAAATAAAAATAGTAGAATAGCAATCAGCATAGGGATGGGAAAAACGCCTGTCCCTGTTTTGATTTCTGAATAAATGCAAAAATAAAATTTAAAATACTATAATATAATTTAAAATTATCCTGAAAGGAGCTGAATCTGATGAAGTCTTACACGGATTCTGAAAAACAGAAAACATATCATAGTCCGGTGATTCCCACGTCAATTGGTGTGACTGTCACTGCCTGCCTGATTACGGCACTGGCTGTGTGTCTGCTCACATTACTGTTTGTCCGGAAAAATTTCAGCAAATACACGAGACTGGAAGAACTGGATGCTTACATCCAGAAAAATTATTATCTGGATCTGAATGACGAGGATCAGGAAAAAATGATTGATAACATGCTCAAAGGCTATGTTGCCGGACTTGGCGATAAATATTCCCAGTATCTGACACCCGAAGAATACGAGGGATTTTTAACGAAAGAATCCGGGAAGACTGTCGGCATCGGCGTGACGGTGGTGCAGGGAGAAGACGGTTATCCAGAAATTCTGGAAGTTCAGGAGAATTCTCCGGCACAGGAATCCGGTTTGCAGGTCGGGGATATTATCACTGCTGTGGATGGGATGGATGTTCTGGAAGTTGGCTACACAGAATCTATTGCGAATATTAAGGGAGAAGAAAATACAACCATTAAAATTACGGTTCTCAGGGAAAATTCCAGTCTGGATTATGAAATTACCCGGAAGACATTTGACATTGCCACGGCACAGGGGGAGATGCTGGACAATCAGATCGGCTATATCCGGATCACGAATTTCCGGGAGAATACAGTTGATCAGTTTCTGACTGCACTGGAAGAATTGAAAAACGACGGTGCACAGGGATTTATTTTTGATGTCCGGGATAACGGCGGCGGTCTGCTGAATTCTCTTGAAAAAATGGTAGATCCGCTCTTGCCGGAGGGAATTATCGCAACGGCCACCTATCACGGCGGCAGGACAGAAACGGTTGTGGAATCCGATCCGGAAGAACTGGATTTGCCAATGGTTGTGCTTGTCAATGGGAATTCAGCGAGTGCGGCGGAATTATTTTCTGCATCGCTTCGAGATTTTAAGCAGGCGAAATTAGTCGGAACACAGACTTACGGCAAAGGAGTCATGCAGGTGACAGCCCGGACGGATGACGGCGGCGGTTTGTCCTTGACCGTTGCAACTTATCAGACCTCACGTTCCGAATGTTATCAGGGTGTTGGATTAGAACCGGATGTCATTGTAGAATTGCCGGAGGGCTTTGCCATTGGCTTATCAGACCGGGAAGACGACACACAGCTTGCAGCAGCAATGGAG
>CAMWWG010000020.1 GCA_947177935.1 uncultured Ruminococcus sp.
CTATCCAGCAATTTTTAAATAGTTAAAAATATTTTAATATTAATTTTATTGTAACCTATTTTTCCGAATTTGTCAATGCTTTCTGAAAAAATAATGCTTTCTCAGTAAAAAGACAGACATTACAAGCAGACAAATGCTCGGAATAACGTTCTCATTGCCCGTGAAAGAAACCTGATCCGGACTGAACATTAGAAAGACAGAAACGGCGGTATTCTCTGCCTCCACGAAATTCCAAGGAATCAACTGTCCCAGAAAATACACCACTCCGGAAAGAATGATCCGAATCAGCCAGAATTTCTGAAATTTCAACTGATTTTCTGTCACAGCAGCAATTTGCAGATGCACACAGATCCCCCCGAATGATAACAACGCCGCCGCTCCTGCAAGCGTTCCGCCGTTCTGCAAATATGCTGTGACATTGCTGACTTCCAGAATGCTCCCGATCACTTCCGGAATCCGGATCGAAAACTGCCGGAAAACGCCCTCCAGAATCCCCAGAAATCCCGAAAATGCGAGAATCATTCCGCAGATTTTCAACATTGCCTGTGCCGCACATTCCACGCTCTGCGTAAACGCAACAACAAAGCCGGGATGTTCTGGATTCTCAAAATTCCGAGTATAAACATCCCGGAGCAGAAACCATCCCCAAAGCAGATTCGGCACACTGATAATCACCCAGAACAGGAGCGCCGTCCGGAGCGTCCCCCCGGCTGTACCGAGAATGAATCCGAAACCGCTCCCCATGCAGACACAGAGAAGATTTTGTTCCTGTTCCGGCGTAATGATGCGATTCCGGGATAATTCATGCAGAATCTGTGCGCCGACCGGATAACCGCCGACCTGCGAAAATAGTAAGATCATGCATAGCATGGCATCTCTGTGAAGAAATTTCCGGAAACATTTCTGAAAGGGCTGTGCTAGAATGGAAAGCAATCCCGTCCGGACACTCAGTGATGCCAGGATGGAAAACAGATACAAGGACGGAATCAGAACACAGACACAGCGCTTCCCGGCATTCAGGACGGATGCCGCCGCAGCCGGATAAAACAGGACTGCGCCTGCGAGAAAAAACAAAATCAGACAAATCCAGAAATATTCAGATTTAAATTTTAAATTTCTCTCGTGACTTCTCATATTGCAATCACCTGTACAGGATATGCATGGATTTTCCGGCTTATGCGGATTACAGCGCATATCTGTGCAGACTGATTCATAAAATCAAGTAATTATTAATTCTGAATTTCATTCATCCGGAAAGAAGTGTGATGCTATGCGAAAAAATTTCAGACATACCGTGCAAGGCTGGGTCTACCTGGATACTTACATCCATCTCCATGGCAATGAACAGCTCCGGCTTGAAAACTGCCGGAGAATTCTCGAATATAATGATATTTTAGTCAGATTGCAAACAATTGACATGATGATTGAAATCTGGGGGACAGGTCTGCGTGTGTTCGATTACAATGACAGCAGTGTGCTTATCACCGGAAAAATTTCTTCTGTACAGCTCAGCGAAAAGGATGGATGATTTATGAAAAATAATTTAAAAAATAATTTTAAAAATAATAGTAAAAATAATCAGAAAGTTCCCCTCACACTCCGGGAATACTGCTGTGTCCGGGCATCCGGACGCTCGCCCTATCCGCTGATTAATGCAATCCGGAACAGTTCTATTTCCTGCATGGAACAATCCTGCAAAGGCGAAGTCTTTTCCTGTCAGATTCTGAAATCTGATCTGCCACAGTTTCAGAAACTTGCGGAATTTCATCATATGCATCTGGAAATCCAGGAACAGGAACGTGCCTTGTTCCGGAAACTAAAACGATACAGATTCCGTTTCGGAATTCCCCTTGGAATGATCCTGAGCGCCGGCATCCTGTTCTATTATTCCAATACGGTTACAAACATCGAAATTCAGGGGAATTCGGTTGTGCAGGATTCTGTCATTCTTGCAATGCTGGAAGAACAGAACGTCCGTCCCGGTACGTGGATCACCGAAATTGATATGAATCACTGTGAAACATTGCTCAGAATTCAGATCCCTGAAATTTCCTGGGCAGGCATCCGTCATCATGGGAGTAAGCTTGTGGTGGAAGTCACCGAAGAAACGCCCCAGGTCGAAATGCTCCAGGAACGGACGCCCTGTCATATCATAGCCCGGTATGACGCACAGATTACCAATGTGGAAGTCTACAGCGGTCAGCTCTTGTGTCTGATCGGAGACGGCGTTGCAAAGGGAGATATTATCGTAAATGGATCAATCACAGATCCGGAAACGAATCAGCATTATTACAGGCATTCCTATGCGAAAATTACCGGAATCTATCAACAGGAAACGGACTTTACAGAACCTTTCCTGACATCCCGGACGGAGCTGACCGGAAATTCTGTCCGCCAAAAATGGTTCAGACTGTTCAATCTCCGGATTCCGCTTCAGTTCATCCACCCAGATTATTCGGAATTTCAGAGTGCGGAACGGGATACCGCTTTTCAGTTTCTAGGCAGGGAACTCCCCTGCGGGATATTCCAGAAAACAACATCTGAAACGCAGACTTCTGTCACGGAACGTTCTGAAGAAGAAGTCCGGCTTGCCCTGAATTCTGATCTTGTCCGCTATGAAAAAAATTTTCTTGCCGATACGGAAATTCTGGACAGGAAACTGGAATTTCAGACAACACCAGACGGAATACAGTGTCATGCAGTTTACACCGTAAAAGGTGAAATCGGCATGACTTCGGAATTTTTTATAGACAAAAATCAATCTGTTCCGGAAACAGAACCGGACACAGATCTTGCGTCTTGAAAATTAAAATAAAAACAGGACAGTTCTCAGAACTGCCCTGTTATCATTTTCAGAAAATTCTAAAATTCAGGATTAAGCAATCGGGAAATCAGATTCTTCCAGCAGGTGAACCAGGAGTTTCAGAACGTTCATGGAGTCAGCAAGTTCAATCTTGCCGCTCTGGTCAACGTCTGCATTCAGGAGTCCCTGTGGTGATACCTGGTCAACACCAACGTAAACTCTGTTCATCAGGACTACGTCACTGATGTCTACATTGCCGTCAACGTTTGCGTCACCCCAAAGGATCTTGCTAGGATCAGCTTCACCGTTGTCTGATTCTATCGGATTGGAAGGCTTCGGATTCTCGCCAACATTCGGAGCTTCATCTTCCATGAAGGCAGATACCCATACCAGAGGTGCATTCCAGTTGATTGTGATCTCGTTTACAGACCATGCGTCATTCTGGTCATAGTAGCACTTCTGCGGTGCAAGTTCGCCGATCTTGTAGCCTGCGCCCTGGATCATCGGGTCATTCATGGCAGAGTTCGGACCACCGGACAGACAGCCGGACGGTGCATATGGCCAGCCATCCTTCATCTGCGGGCACCAGTATCTGTGATGCGGGAATGTTGTTGTCTGCGTGCCCCAACCTGTAATATAGGAGTTCTCCATTGCGTTTCTGCCCATGAGGTAGTCGAGGGAAGAAGATACGCCGTCGATGTATTTCTGATCATTTGTCAGGTCATAAGCATAAGCCATAACGATTGCGTTGTTAGCAACCATGGAGTTAGAACCCCAGCCATAAGCACCAACGAGATCCTTTGTCTCTTCAGAGCTTGAGTCTCCACTAATTCTGGTAACTGTTACGGAGTAATCCTGACCCTTGTAGTTAGAACCGTAGCCGGATTCGTCTTCAACGTCAAGATAGAAGTCAGCAGCAGCCTGAACAGCTTCTTCTACTTTCTTCTTTTCCGCATCTGTCAGGACATCCGGATTCAGAGCCAGAGACAGTGTACCAATGGATTCCAGAGTACCCCATGTCCAGGATGTCGGGTCGCCCTTGTTCTCACCGCCGTAAAGCGCTGTCGGAACTGTGAACGCATCCTTGTAAGCTCTCATGTCTGTACCGTATTCATCCTTACCAGTTGTGATGAACAGCTCCGTAGAAGCCCAGTAGAATTCGTCGGATACACGGGTATCACCGTAAGGTCCGCCGCCCTTGTTCTGTTCCAGAGGTGCGAACATATCATCCTTGGTGTAGTCGCCGTCAGTTTCTGTATAGATATCGCCATACTTGGATGTGAATGCGCTCTTTGCAGCAGAATAAGCCTTTTCAGCCAGTTCCTGATAATGTGCTGCCTTTGTGGAATCATAATCTTTCAGCAGACGGGAGAGCTGTGCCCAGGATGCTGCTGCATTCAGTGTAGCTGCATATGTAGCCGGCTTTACAATACGTTTCGGGTTGTTTGTAGCAATGTCCTTTTCAGTTGCGCCATCTTCTACATACGGCATAACACCCAGACCAGTCCACTTGTAGTCGTGCATCTTGTGGTATACCATACCGTCTGCACGCTGCATGGACTCGAAGAAGTCAGCTTCCCACATCAGTTCATCCAGGATATCCGGTGTGCCGTTGCCTGCTTCCGGAACCTTGACTGTGCCGGAACCGTCTGCCCACTTTGCAGCATTGTTCTGCTTTACAGCACGTTCATAAGTATTTGCCAGTGTCCACATGGAAACACCGCCGTTTACGACATATTTACCATAGTCGCCGGCATCATACCAACCGCCTGATACATCAATGGACTGGCTGTAATTCGGTTCGCTTGTATAGATGAATACCCATTCATCTGCAATATAAGCTGTATCCGGCTTATGACCAGCTTTACGAGCCAGTGTCAGCGTGGAAGTATTATTGGCAGACTGATCCTTGGAGTCAGAAATATACTGACTTTCAATATCCACACCAGAACGGTTCAGATAGTAATAGTTCATGGCATCTGTCAGCAAGCCGTCATAGATATTGTCACCAATATCGAATGCAAAGGAAGTCTTGTCGCCGGATGTGACTGTGTAGCCTGTGCCGACTGTTGTCAGGTCGGAGAAATCCAGTTCCTGTACATATTCTTCTGCAGTTGCATCATACTTCGTTGCACTACCTGTGCCGGAGAATACAACTGTACCGGAGGAATCCTTTACTTCAAATGCCTGCGGTGCTGTGCCCTCTGCTACTTCGAGTGTTGCTTTCTTTGCCAGATTCGGATAGAAGCCAACCTGGTTCAGAACAATGTCTCTCTGCTCCTTAGGAGGCTCTGCAACATAGTCATCCTGATTGCCGTCCATGTCAATCAATGCAAGGTTATCGAACTTGATGATTGTGCCTGCCGGGAAACAGATCGACTGTGTATACTGACCATCACCACCGAAGTGGAATGTCCACTCAACAGTCTTCTTGCCTACTGGATGATTGTCAATATTATTCATGAACTGTTTATCAATATAGAACTCATAGGACTTCGTCACCCAGGTCTTAGCCGGAATGTCCTCAGACTTCCACTTGTCCCAGCCCTCATAATACTTGACATCCCAGTTATTCTGATCCATTGTTGTTTCTTTGCTGCTGGTTGCATTTTTCAGTGCTGTTTCCAGATCAGACTGAGACATACCAGGTGTGTAGGAATTCAAGCTCAGCGTGTTACCATTACCATGCCAGTATTCTGCGTCGTTATTGGTAACATCACCCAGTTTTGCATAAACATGACCGGAATTTGTTGCATAAACAGAGTAAGTCAGACGATACTTGTGACCGTATTCAACGGACAGACCTCTATGACGGAACTGGCAGTCCCATCTGTCCTCACCGCCATTGGAAGCACCACCGGGGTTCTTGATCTCGATTGCGTAAACGCCGTCATTGATCTCGAAAGCCATGGATGCCGTACCGTTTTCACAGATATGCCACGGCAGACCTGCGCCGGTTTCAAATGTACCCTCGCCGGTCAGCATACCTGCTGAAGCGGTCAGGGTAGAGATAGAAGCTGCGGATGCGCTTGCAACCATAGCCAGCGCTGTGATGCTTGACGCAAGCTTCTTGCCGAATTTTGATTTGAGCATCGGTTTATCCTCCCATTTAAAATAAAAATATATATCACGTCAGCCAGTGCAAGCCTACGCAATAGACTGAAACAGACAACAGGGACAAATCCGGGGGGATTTTTAGAAACTCTGTCAATGCAGAGCACTACCCTGTTAGTTTTATTATAGTATATTTGTACAAAAAAGTAAAGAGTTTTTTTGAAATTTTGGCATGACGCCCAAAAAATTAACGTATTTTTTGTGAATTTTGCACAATAATCCTGCCTGCATTTGCAGGAATCTCCGGAAATTTTCAGAATTTCTCAGAAAATGCCGGAAATTCCTGGAAATCGTATCATTTTAAATTACTATTTTTTAAGACTCTACCTTGATCGGGAAGTCAGATTCATCCAGTAAATGCACCAGAAGTTTCAGGACATTCATGGAGTCAGCTAATTCAATTTTTCCGCTTTGGTCAACGTCGGCATTGTGTAAGCCTTTCTCCTTCATTTCATCAATCCCGACATAGACACGATTCATCAGGACAACGTCACTGATGTCTACTTCGCCGTCACAATTCGCATCACCCCAGAGGATTCCGTCGGTTTCACCGCCGGACGGTTCTGTGCTCTCAGATGGTTCAGGCGTAGGCGTAGGCTTGACAGGATTGTTCAAGTCTGGCGTTGTGCCATCTGGTTCTGTGCCATAAATCAGCGTATCACCGTCATACATAGTGATATAGGGCGTGACAGCTTCCGGCGTTTTCAACAGATCCTGACCGCCCTCCTGCAAGCCCTGGAAAGAATAGTCATTCTCCGGATTCCACATGCCGGCGGTACTCTGTCCGTTGATCTGATCCGGAATCGCAATCCGGATCTGTGCTTCTGCACGGTGTTCGGACTGTCCTGTCGGCATGACAACACTGCCATCATTGAAACTCAACTTGACATAGTAAATATTTCCATCATACTGAATCGGCTTGGATGCTGTCAAAGCGCCCTCGTCACTTGCATGTTGGTCATAACCGATTGATACCGTAATATCATCCACGGACAAGCCCGCATCCAGAATTTCGCTTACATCAAAATAATAATTATAAGACAGATCTTTTACAACTCTTGCAGGCCATGCGGAGTGATTCATCGCCCAAACCTGAATTTGCGTATAATTTGCCTGATTCTGCTGAATAACGGCTGCAACTTCAAATTCATTCCATTTCGGCGTTTCCTGTTCGGGGAAATTCTCCAGGATCTCACCGCCGTAATCATCTATCATTGCACACAGACAAGCTGTGTAACCTGCATTATAATCAATTGCCACTTCGGAGAACTGATAAGCACCGACTTCATCTGTGAAACTGCCATCCTTATCAGGACCGCCCTCCAATGCGCCGTAAAGCGTATGTGCATATTCTGTCTGCCATCCCTCTGCCTCGGATTCATCCAGTCCCAGGCTCTGCCAGTGGTCATCATGAATACCGGATGCTGTTCTGTGGTGGAATGTCTTAGGATTGTTCTCGCCCATGCCCTGAACATAACTCATATTCAGATCATTGTCGCCAAACGCATAATTCATCTGCCGATCCGCAAAATCATTGTATTTCTTTGCAAGCGTATCATCATCCACAAAGATGGAATCTGCTGCGACTTTCGCAAGGAATGCCGTTGTTGTGGCATGTCTCAGACTGCCCCACTGGAACAGCCAGGCAAGACCATCCGGCGTATAGCTGACCTGCTTGCCGCCATAACCGGTCGTCCAGTATTCCAGATGCTTCTTGACTTGTTCTTTCCATTTGGAATCGCCTGTATTCTTTGCATACAGGAGCATTGCCCCCTGCATGGTATCATCCCAACAGTGCCCCCATGTGAATTTCATCTCGTCAGATTGCTCTTCTTTGCCTAAATTATTGATATACTCATTGGCGCATTTGTCTAAATATGCTTGTTCTCCCGTTGCCATGTATAAGAAATTCGCCGCAAAGAACAGATCATCATAGAATGTTGTCGGCTTATAAAATTCATGTTCTTTTTCGTCATTCACGCCAGTTTCACGGACGGTATCGGCACGCTTGAACAGATCTTCCGCATGTTTCAGATATGTTTCTGCTTTCTTTGCATCAGAATCCTTGAATATCATATAACCGCCTGCTAATGCCGCTGCCATCTGCGCATTGATGCAACTGTCTTCACAAGTATAGAACGGTCTTTGGTCGGCTTCTTTCATGAGCTTATATTTTCTCATGTAGACTTCGGCGCTGCCCCACCATTGGTGGTCGAAATTATCACCGATCATGTAGACAACAGAATCCCCCAAATCGCAGTTGACCAGATAATCCAGTCCGAACGCCAGATTATTTTTATATAATTCCTCCATGCCGGCTTTTTTCACAGCGTCGCCGTATTCCAGATAACCCCATGCCAACATGCTAGCCGTGTAAGCATTTGTCAATGCGAATTTAAAATGATCTCCGGCATCGAACCAACCGCCCTGCACTTCATCTTCCAGCATGGAATCTGCCCGCCAAGTGACCATGATCCAATCGGGTAATTCTCCGGACTGCTGGACTTCATAGAAAAACATGGATTTCTGGAGTGCCTCGGCATAATTATAATCCCCGGTTTCTGCCTTGACCGGGATTGCCGACTGCATGGGAGCCGTCAATGCGGTTGCACACATGGTCAGACTGGCAATCCATGCCATTATTTTCTTCATGATAAAAACTCCTCTCGAACTAATATAGATAATTTCATTTTACAACAGTTTTTATGATTTGTCAAGTATTTCTGAAATTTAAGTCTGCTATAATAAAATCCGTTTTGTTGCAACCTGCTCGCAGAAATGTTTATCATGCTCTACAAATAGCAATGTTGCGTTGCAAGTCTTCAGCAGCTCCTCAATTTGAATTCTTGAGAGTACATCAATATAATTCAATGGCTCGTCCCAGATATAAAGATGAGCCTGTTCTGAAAGACTTCGTGCAAGCATTACTTTTTTCTTTTGCCCTTGACTGTAACTTTTAATCGGACGTAAGAAAAGCTCTCTTGAAAAATCAAGTTTGCGAAGAATCGCCTTAAACAAACTTTCATCCACCTGATATTGTTCAATATAATCACCAAGCGTTCCGCTTAAACTATCCGCAGACTGACAGACGTATGAGATTTTTAATCTGCTTCCTCTTGTGATTTCACCCTGATACGCTTCGATCTCACCTAAAATCAGTTTAATGAGACTGGTTTTGCCACATCCGTTTTGTCCGCATATTGCAATGCGTTCACCTTGCTTTACTTGAAAGCTGATATCCTTAAAAACTACCTCACCTTCATAGCAAAGTGAAACATTCTGAAAAGATAGCAATTGGGAACTATGATATTTCAGGGGTGATAATTTCAATGCCGGAATTTCTTCCACATTCTGCAAGAGTTTATTCTTTTCCAGAATATTTCTTTCAATACGATTTTTCATGGATTTTGCACGGTTCATTAATTTTGCTGATTTTTTTGCGACAGAAACTCTTCTGCCCGCTGATTTCTCCACTTTTATAGGATCAAAACCAATTTTTTCAGAAGCTATTTTCTCAGAATGTGCTTTCACTTTTTTGGCTGTCTGTTCCAGCTTACGGATTTCTTTTTTCAGGTTCTCATTCTTTGACTGCTCGAATCGCTCCTGCCGTTCCCGATTTTCATTCCAGGAACTGAAAGAACCTTTTTGCACTTCGATATTCGTTTTATTGATAACCAGAATATGGTCAATGCAGGAATCAAGAAAATCTCTGTCATGAGAAACAAGAATAAATCCGGATTTTTTCTTCAGATAATCCGCAAGACCTCTTCTTGCATGTGTATCAAGATGATTTGTCGGCTCGTCGATAAGCAAAAAGCTGTTTTCACGCAGAAACATTCCAATAATAAGAATTTTTGTTTGCTCGCCATTAGACAGTGAATCAAAAGGACGATAAAGAAGCGTTTCATCCGCTTCCAGCAGACCGAGTTCACGACGAATCTGCCAATCTTCAGCCTGTGGTGCTATAGTATGAATCACATCTGCTGTAAAATAAGAATCCTTTGGAGCATAAGGAAAATATTCAAAATCAACGGATGCTATTATTTTACCCGTATATGCAAGCTCTCCCATAAGAATCTTAAGAAGAGTCGTTTTCCCACGTCCGTTACGTCCTGTCAGACCGAGTCTCCAGGCAGTATCAAGTTGTAAATCGACATTTTCAAATACATTTTCATAGCCGGAATCATAGCCGAATGAAAGATTTTGAATTTTTATAATAGACATACATATCCCTCCATTTTCAAAAATAAAAGACTGCAGAAAAAATCCGCAGTCTTTTGAATACAAAAAGATATGCTTACTACAAAAAAAGAAAAGCATTTTATCCTAGAATTCAAGAAAGTGCGAATATTTCCTGCCCACATATCAGCATACAACAACCAGCACAAGGGTAAACCCTGTGCTAAAATCATATTATGATATGCAAAATTCAGCAAGAAACTATACGCATCTTTCCACCTCAAATCTTTTTATTGTTTTCACATACTCATTATAACACAAAAAAATTTATTTGTCAAGCAGATATTTAAATTTATTTGAAATAATGGCATGAAAAATCTTTAAAAG
>CAMWWG010000021.1 GCA_947177935.1 uncultured Ruminococcus sp.
CAATAATATTCATCCGATTTTGCATAAAATAACGGATTTGAAAAATATTTTTGCATATTTATTCAAATTTGTTCCGAAAAGCTATTGACATTGTTTGCCGGATGATGTATAATAAAATTAATCTGAAAAATTTTTAAATTAATATTTAATTTAAAAATTAAAATCAAACTCAAAATTCAAGTGGCATTTCGCCAGGAGGTATTTGTTATCATGAAGAAAGAAATCAAAAAAGTTGTGCTTGCCTATTCCGGCGGTCTGGATACTTCTATTATTATTCCGTGGCTGAAAGAAAATTACAATAACTGTGAAGTTGTTGCCGTTTCCGGCAATGTCGGACAGGGTACGGAGCTCGATGGTCTCGAAGAAAAAGCAATCAAGACCGGCGCATCCAAGCTCTATATTGAAGATCTCACAGAAGAATTTATTACGGATTATGTGTTCCCGACCGTGCAGGCTGGTGCAATTTATGAAAATCGTTACATGCTGGGTACATCTTTCGCACGTCCGATCATCGCCAAGAGAATTGCAGAGATTGCCATCAAAGAGGGCGCAGACGCTATTTGTCACGGCTGTACCGGAAAGGGCAATGACCAGGTTCGCTTTGAACTTGCCATCAAGGCTTTTGCACCGGAAATGGAAATCATTGCACCGTGGAGAATCTGGGATCTCAAATCCCGTGATGAAGAAATCGACTATGCTGAGGCGCACAATATTCCTTTGAAGATTAACAGAGAGACAAATTATTCCAAGGACAAGAATATCTGGCATCTGTCTCATGAGGGTCTGGATTTGGAAGATCCGGCAAATGAACCGCAGTATGAAAAACCGGGATTCCTGGAAATGGGCGTTTCTCCGATTCAGGCACCGGACAAGCCTACTTATGTGACAATTCATTTTGAAAAAGGCGTTCCGACAGCGATTGACGGCAAAGAAATGAACGGCACAGAGATTGTCACTACACTCAATAAGCTCGGCGGTGAGAACGGCATTGGTCTGGCTGACCTGGTGGAAAATCGTCTTGTCGGCATGAAGTCCAGAGGTGTTTATGAGACGCCAGGCGGTGCGATCCTGTATCATGCACATGAAGTGCTGGAAACGATCACAATTGATAAAGAGACTGCAAGAATCAAGCAGTATCTTGGTATCAAATTTGCTGATATTGTCTATAACGGACAGTGGTACACGCCGCTGCGTGAGGCAATGAGCGCATTCGTGACGGAGACACAGAAGACAGTGACTGGCGATGTCCGTCTGAAACTCTACAAGGGCAATATCATCAATGCCGGCGTTACATCCCCGTACACACTTTATGATGAAGAAGTCGCAACGTTTGATGCTGATGAAGTCTACGACCAGAAAGACAGTGCAGGATTCATTAACTTGTTCGGTCTGCCGATCAAAGTCAAGGCACAGCTCGACAAGAAGCGTGCAGAAAAGAACTGATTTTATAATTTAATAATCATGATGCAACGGCTCGGGGATTCTCCGGAATCTCCGGCATTTGCATTTATCACCGGAGGAAAATTATGGCACTTTGGGCAGGAAGATTCTCAAAAGAAGTTGACGAAACCGTCAATGCGTTCAATTCATCCATTGCGTTTGATGCCAGAATGTACCGGCAGGACATTCAGGGCAGTATTGCCCATGCGACGATGCTCGGAAAATGTGGGATTATCCAGGAATCCGAGAGCGAAGCCATCATTGCGGGACTCAGGGAAATTTTGGAAGAAATTGACACTGGAAAATTAATATTTGATCCCAATGCGGAAGATATTCATATGTTCATCGAAGCGGAACTGACAAAGCGGCTTGGGGCAACCGGAAAACGCCTTCATACGGCACGTTCCCGGAATGATCAGGTTGCACTGGATATCAGATTATATCTGCGGGACGAGATGCAGGAAGTCCGGAAACTGGTTCTGACGCTTGCAGAAACTGTCTGTGAAATTGCGCAGTTCCATACAGAGACAATCATGCCGGGTTATACCCATTTGCAGAGAGCACAGCCCGTTACGTTCGCCCATCATCTGCTTACCTATGCACAAATGCTCAAAAGAGACTGTGAACGGATTGATGATGCCGTTGACCGTATGAATGAATGTCCGCTTGGAAGCGGGGCACTTGCCGGGACGACATACCCGATTGACCGGCATATGACGGCGGAACTTCTGGGATTCCGTCAGCCGGTGGCAAATAGTCTGGACGGTGTATCTGACCGAGATTTCTGTATAGAAATCTGCTGTGCATTGTCCATCCTGATGACGCACTTATCCAGATTCTCAGAAGAAATTATTTTATGGTGTTCCTGGGAATTCAAGTTTATTGAACTGGATGATGCTTATGCAACGGGTTCATCCATCATGCCGCAGAAAAAAAATCCCGATGTCACGGAGCTGATCCGTGGCAAGACCGGACGTGTCAACGGCGATCTGATGACACTGTTATCCATGATGAAAGGCTTGCCCCTGGCATATAATAAGGATATGCAGGAGGACAAAGAGGCGATTTTTGATGCGATTGACAATACCGAACTCTGTCTGAAGACGTTCATCCCGATGCTGAAGACGATGCGTGTTCTTAAGGAGAACATGAGAAATGCAGCAGCAAGGGGATTCATCAATGCAACAGATTGCGCCGATTATCTTGTCAAAAAGGGGATGCCGTTCCGGGATGCCTATAAGATTACAGGTACACTTGTAGCAGAATGTATTCAGAAAAATCTGACGCTTGAAACACTCCCGCTGGAAAATTATCAGACAATGACAGAATTGTTTACAGAAGATATTTACCAGGCAATCAATCTGGATACCTGTGTCCGGGAACGTTGTTCTTATGGTGCGCCGTCTCCGGAATCCGTGCAGAAACAATTGCAGGAACTTCGAGATGATCTGGATTGGCTGAAATAATCTAGAAATTATGAAAAAAAGGCAGTTTATTTTTATTTTTGCACTCACACTCCTCAGTGTGATTGTCTGGATCACCGGCGAAATCGTGATTGGGCAGTTTATCAATAGTTTCGGGCTTTCTGTGGGATGGGCGGTTTTCTGCCTGGTTGCCTGCTGTGCTTACAGTTTATGGAAATGTCCTCGTGAACCTGATAATGAAGAGGAAGAAACAGAGCAAAAACAGAATCAGAAGGGGGACAAGTAAATGTCCGTAAAAGTTTATGTAGACGGTCAGGCTGGAACAACTGGTCTGAAAATTGTCAGCCGTCTTGAACAACGTGAAGATATTTCACTTTTGAAGATTGCAGACGCAGACCGTCATAACAATGTAAAACGTGCTGAAATTATGGCAGAAGCAGATTTTACATTCTTGTGTCTGCCGGATGATGCCGCCCGAGAAGCTGTGACACTTGCAGGAAACAGCACCAGACTAATTGATGCGTCTACTGCACACAGGACAAATCCAAAATGGGCTTACGGTTTTCCGGAACTTGCGCCAGAATTTCGTGAAAAGCTCCGAGATTCTAGGAAAACAGCTGTTCCCGGTTGTTATGCAAGCGGATTTATTTCCCTGCTTTATCCGATGGTGAAACATGGACTGATTCCGGCGGATTTTCCAGTGTTTGCCTATGCGACTTCTGGTTACAGTGGTGCAGGCAAGAATGCTATTGCAATTTATGAGGGCAAGGACAAACCCGAAGAATTCTATTCTCCCCGGCAGTATGCACTCAGTCAACAACATAAACATCTCCCGGAAATGCAATTATTCTCAGGACTGACATGCAAGCCTATGTTCAATCCGATTATCTGTGATTATTACAGCGGGATGGTCGTTTCTGTACCGATCCAGACAAGAATGCTGGATCAGAAAATTTCCCTTGCACAGGTAAATTCCATGTTCCAGGAGCATTATGCAGATGCAAAACTTGTGACCGTGAATCCGGTTCTGTCGGAACAGGAACAGAAAAGCTTTTTCCTGGCATCTAATACCTTGAGTGGAAAGAACAAACTAGAAATTTTTACGTTTGGCAATGATGAACAGATTCTGCTTTGTGCAAGACTGGATAATCTTGGAAAGGGTGCATCCGGTGCGGCTGTTCAGTGTTTAAATATCATGATGGGTATTGATGAAACGACGGGATTATTATAATTTTAATATTATTTTTTAATTTTGTTTTTAAATTTTGAGGTGTTAATCTTGAAAATCAAGAATTTTAAAAATTTTGAATTCGTCCCCGGCGGTGTCTGTGCCGCAATGGGATTCCTTGCAAATGGGATTCACTGCGGAATCAAAGCCGGAAGCAATCCGGATAAGAATGACCTGGCAATGATCTGTGCTGAACAGGAATGCACAGCGGCGGCAATGTATACGACAAATAAAGTTCAGGGTGCGCCAATTGCCGTTACAAAAGAACATTTACAGAATGGCATTGCTCAGGCTGTGATTGTCAATTCTGTGAATGCCAATACCTGCAATGCGGACGGTGTCGTAAAGGCACAGAAAATGTGCGAATTTACAGCAGAGGCGTTAAACATTTCGGCAGAAAATGTGATTGTTGCGTCAACTGGTGTGATTGGTCAGCCGCTTCCGATAGAACCTATTGGCTCAGCAATTCCAGAATTGGCAAAAGGTCTGAATTCACAGGGCAATGCGGCGGCTGTTAATGCGATCATGACAACGGATACTGTCCCGAAAGAAGTGGCTGTACGGTTTACGATCCAGGGGAAATTGTGCACGCTTGGCGGAATGCTGAAGGGAAGTGGCATGATTCATCCAAATATGGCAACAACTCTGACATTTCTTACTACGGATTGTGCCGTTTCTTCGGATATGCTCCAGGATGCGCTCCGGGAAGTTGTCGCTGTCACGTTGAATCGTGTGAGCGTGGATGGTGATACTTCCACAAATGATATGGTCTGCATTCTGGCGGATGGATTGGCGGAAAATCCAGAAATCCGGACAGCCGGAGAAGATTTTGAAATTTTCAAAGATGCACTGTATGCCGTTCTGATGAATCTTGCCCGGATGATGGCAAGAGACGGCGAGGGTGCGACAAAATTAATAGAATGTTTCTGCGATGGTGCATCTGATGATAAAACAGCGGAGATTGTTGCAAAATCCGTGATTACATCCAGTCTGTTCAAAGCAGCAATTTTCGGCGAAGATGCCAACTGGGGACGGATTCTCTGTGCAGTTGGCTATGCACCGGCGGATTTTGATATTTCTCAGGTCAATGTAGATATGAGTTCTGAAAAAGGCAGGATTGCCGTCTGCCGGAATGGTGCAGGCGTGGAATTTTCGGAGGAACTTGCCAAAGAGATTCTGTCCGAAGAAGAAATTCTGGTTTCCGTCACAATCGGGACGGGCGTAGGCTGTGCCGTTGCATGGGGCTGTGATCTGACGTATGATTATGTCAGAATTAACGGCGATTATAGAAGTTAAGGGAGAATTAAGTTTTACATGGAAGAAATTAAAAATATTTCAAATGCAGTCAGAGCCAAAGTCCTCAATGACGCATTGCCGTATATCCAGCGTTATCATAATAAAGTGGTTGTAATTAAATACGGCGGCAATGCTATGACAAATGAAACGCTGAAACAGGCTGTTATGAGTGATATTGTGTTATTGACACTTGTCGGCGTCAAGCTTGTGTTAGTTCACGGCGGCGGCCCTGAAATTAATGATATGCTGAAAAGATTAGGCATTGAAAGCAGATTTATTAATGGTCTCCGTTATACGGATGAGGCAACAATTGATGTTGTCAAAATGGTACTTGCCGGAAAAGTCAACAAAGAACTGGTAACGCTTCTCGGACAGACCGGTGGTCAGGCGATCGGACTCTGCGGACTGGATGAGAAAATGCTCCTTGCAGAAAGAGCTTATGGAGAAAATGATGAAGATCTGGGTTATGTCGGCAAAATTACAAAAGTCAATACAAAACCGATTACTGATGCTTTGCATAACGACGTGATTCCCGTAATTGCCACTGTTGCCTGCGACGAAAAGGGACAGGCTTACAATGTCAATGCGGATACGGCTGCTGCCCGGATTGCAGCAGAATTAAAAGCCGAAAATCTGATTTTATTAACGGATATTGCCGGATTACTCCGTGATAAGGAAGATCCCCGGACGCTGATTTCTTCTGTGAATGTCAGTGAAGTGCCGTTCATGAAAAAACGTGGAATTATTTCCGGCGGTATGATTCCTAAGATTGACTGCTGTGTGGAAGCCGTGCGCCGTGGTGTGAAAAAAACGTCTGTGATTGATGGCAGAGTACCGCATTCCATTCTGATCGAAATGCTTTCTAAAGAGGGAATCGGTACACAGTTCAGATAAAAATGATGAAAATTATTTTTTAAATTTATGAGTATAAATTTAATTCTGGAGCTGATCCCCGTTCTGATCGGACTGCTTTGTGTGATCCTTGCATTCCTGCCGGAACGGTATTCCGGTTTGAAACAGCTTGTGTTCACGGATGGCGAAGTTATCTCCCGTGTCACACAGAAAATTTACCGGCATCACAGTGAGGTGGAAATGTTTGCGCCTGTTGTGAAATATGTTACTGAACAGGGAGAACGGACTGTCACAAGTCAGCATTTTGTCCCGGAATGGCAGTATCCCTGGAAACGTGGCGATAAAATTCGGATTTGTTACAGCAAACACAATCCGGATCAGTTCCGGATCTGTCAGAGCAGTAAGACACAGTGGCGCAGGATTATGCTGTGTGCGTTCGGAATCGGGACAATCCTCGCAGAAATTGTATTATTACTGCAATATCAATAAAGGAGCTGTTAATTTTTAAAATTATGAGTATTATTGAACAGTCTAATTCTTATATTATGCCGACTTACGGAAGGAATCCCGTTGTCATTGAACAGGGGACAGGGGCAACTTGTTTCGATACGGACGGTAAAAAATATATTGACTTCGGGAGCGGTATCGGTGTGACATCCCTTGGCTACTGCAATCAGGTCTGGGCGGATGCCGTCTGTGAACAGGTCAGGAAATTGCCTCATGTTTCTAATTTGTATTATCATACACCGCAGGCAGAACTTGCGGAGAAACTTTGCCGTATGTCCGGCTATCAGAAAGTGTTTTTCTCCAATTCCGGGGCGGAAGCCAACGAATGTGCTATTAAACTTGCCAGAAAATATAGTTTTGACAAATACGGTGAGAACAGAAATAAGATCCTGACGCTTGTCAATTCTTTCCATGGCAGGACAATTGCCACACTTTCTGCAACTGGTCAGGATGTATTTCATAATTATTTCTTCCCGTTCGTGGGGGGATTCGATTATGTCGAAGCCAACAATATTACAGATCTGTATGAAAAACTGGATGATACAGTCTGCGCAATCATGATTGAATACATCCAGGGAGAGGGCGGTGTGATGGCGCTTGATTCGGCATTTGTTGCTGAAATCCGGAAAGTCTGTGATGAGCGGGATATTCTTATGATTGCGGA
Organism: uncultured Ruminococcus sp.; assembly: GCA_947177935.1. Taxonomy (GTDB): domain Bacteria; phylum Bacillota; class Clostridia; order Oscillospirales; family Ruminococcaceae; genus UBA3855. The sequence goes on from CAMWWG010000021.1 coordinate 7,412, forward strand.
TGAAGTTCAGACAGGTATCGGCAGAACCGGAAAATTATTCGCCGGGGAATATTATCATTGTCAGGCAGATATTACCACAGCCGCAAAAGGTCTCGGCGGCGGTCTCCCGATTGGTGCTTGTCTTGCGAATCAGAAATGTGCGGATGTGCTGAATGCCGGGGCGCATGGCTCTACATTCGGCGGAAATCCGATTGTGTGTGCCGGTGCTGTAAAAGTTCTGGAGCTGCTGGAGCAGGACGGTATGCTGGAAAGTATCCGGAATAAAAGCAAATTCCTCCGGGAGACGCTTTCTGAACTTGATGAAGTAAAGGAAATTTCCGGCATTGGTCTGATGGTCGGGATTTCCCTGAAATCCAAAAAAGCAGCGGATGTTTTAAAGATTTGCAGGGAAAATGGTCTGCTCGTCCTGACGGCAAAAACAAAAATCCGGTTGTTGCCGCCGCTGACAATCAGCGATGAAGAACTCCGCACGGGCATAGGGATTCTTTATGATGCAATCAATGCGTGATGCTTGATTGATTTTCATTCATTTTAATTTAGTCTTATTTAAAATTATTATTAAATTATATATTTTATATATTAAGGAGGGGTCTTCATGGAATTGCAGGTAGTTTCAAAGGGTTCTGGAAAATACACTGTCACGGATTCTAATAACAGACTGCTTTACCAGATTACAAAAGCAAGAAAGATGTTCGGCAATCCGATTACGACGCTTTCAGATGTAAGCGGCTATACACTCTACACCATGAAACGTGTTTCTACTAAAAGAAAACCAGAATATGAAATTCAGCTCAATGAAAAATTTTTCATGAAAGTGCTCTGCAAGTCCATGTTCATCGATCCGAGTATCCAGTTTGAGGGCGATGTTGTCTATGAACTGAAAGGAAAGGAACACACACATTTTGATTTGTACCGAAATGATGTAATAATCGGCAGTCTGGACATGGCAAAGCAGGTGAATAATGAACTAACCTATCTGCTTGTGTTTGATGACCAGTATTTTGACGACTTCGTTCCGCTTTTCGCTGTTGCCGTGGATAAGTGTTTTGGCGAAATGAGCAGATAATTATAAATTATCATAATAATTACTATTACAGGAGTTGATTGACATGAAGCATTTACTGAAAATGCTGAACCTGAGCCAGCAGGAAATTTTTGAAATTCTTGATCTCGCAGACAAGCTGAAATATCAGACAAAACATGATATTCCCCATCCCATGTTAGAGGGGAAGACACTCGGCATGATCTTTCAGAAAGCATCTACCCGGACAAGAGTGTCTTTTGAGACGGGTATGTACCAGCTCGGCGGTTATCCGTTATTTTTGTCTGCAAATGATTTGCAGATCGGACGTGGCGAACCGGTGCAGGACACCGCAAGAGTGCTGTCCCGTTACCTGGATTGTATTATGATCCGGACTTTTGCACAGAAAGAAGTTGAAGATCTTGCAGAATACGGCACAATCCCGATTATTAACGGTCTGACGGATTTCTGCCATCCGTGCCAGGTACTGGCGGATCTTCTTACCATCCGGGAGTATAAAGCCAATTTTGATGGTCTGAAAATGTGCTATATCGGCGATGGCAACAATATGGCGAATTCCCTCATTGTCGGCGGTCTGAAAGTCGGCATGAATGTATCCGTTGCCTGCCCAGACGATTACAGACCGGATGCGCAAGTTATGGATTTCGCTAAGGATTTCAATGGATTCTCCATTACAAACAGTCCTTTGGAAGCTGCACAGAATGCGGATGTATTAATTACGGACGTGTGGTCATCCATGGGCATGGAATCCGAAATTGAAAAGCGAAAAATTGCATTCAAGGGCTATCAGATCAATGATGATATTATGGCAGCGGCAAAGTCCGATGCGATGGTGATGCACTGTCTGCCGGCGCACCGTGAGGAGGAAATCACGGCGAAAGTATTCGAGGCACACGCAAAGGAAATCTTTGACGAGGCGGAAAACCGTTTACATGCGCAAAAAGCTGTCATGGTGAAATTAATGCTCCCTGATGGTGAATAATATCACAATCCTATTATGATAAATCTGAAAAACTGCGGTAGAAATTACCGCAGTTTTTTGCATCCATTTTGCAAGCAAAAATAATTGCAAAAATAAGTCTATACAAACCGAAGCTGTCTATGCTATAATTAAACTATCATCAGAACACAGGAGGGATTATCTATGGAATTTGAAAAATTTATGACAGAAAGGGGTGATTTTGTATGGCTCAAAGTTCAGCAGAGAAATTAATCAGTCTTGCCGTAGTAACTGAAATATTGGAAATAATCGGCGGAATTATTATAATTTTATTCTCAGAATTACCAATTTTTGTAAAAATTGGTGCGATTGTAGGTTTTGTACTCACAACCAGGATTGCTTATTTATTTCTCATGACAATTGTGGAGATTGCTATGAATCTCGAACAGATGTCCGGCAGACTCTACACGATTGCTCAGAAGTCCAAAGACTCATAAAAAAGCATCGCACTGGGATTCTTCGGTGCGATATTTTCTATTGTACTAAAAAGACGACAACGAAAAAAATAACTAAAAATATTATGAATTTTTTGGGATTTTTATGCTTGACAAAGTCGGATTTTTGTGGTATAATAATAAAGCTGTCGGACGAAA
>CAMWWG010000022.1 GCA_947177935.1 uncultured Ruminococcus sp.
TCCAACGAGATCAACACTCGTCTAGTCGTCGGCAGCGTCAGATGTGTATTAGATTCAGGCATATTTTCCGGTGAAATGCAAGTATGGGACATATCAGGAAAAAATTTTTATTTTTTTGAATTTTTTTCGGAAAAACACTTGCTTTTTTTTCAGATTCGTACTATAATTAAGACTGGACGGGAAATTATTTTGTATAGAAAAATCATACAAAAATAATACACCCAAGCGTATTTTTTTATTCAAAAAATTCTATACTGGAAAGGAAAAGAAATTTATGCTGATTTTAGTAGTGAATGCCGGCAGTTCTTCTCTGAAATACCAACTGCTGAACATGGATGATGAGAGTGTTCTCGCCAAGGGCAACTGCGACCGGATCGGAATTGACGGTCATGTATCACACAAGACTTCTGACGGAAGAGAATACACCGCTGACTGCGATTTCCCGACACACACAGAAGCTTTCATGAAGCTTGTGGAAGTCCTCACTACCGGAGATGCCGCTGTCATTAAAGATATGAGTGAAATTGCCGCCGTCGGTCACAGAATTGTCCAGGGCGCAGAAACATTCTCTGAAACAACCCTCATCACAGATGAGATCATTGACAAAATTGATGAACTGCGGGAACTTGCGCCGGTACATAACCACGCACATGCACTCGCACTGCGTGCCTGCAAAAAAGTAATGCCGGAATCCGTTCCCCAGGCGGCTGTATTTGATACGGCATTCCACCAGACAATGCCCGAAAAAGCATTCATGTATGGTCTGCCTTATGAAGATTATGAAAATCTCCATGTCAGAAAATACGGTTTCCACGGAACTTCTCACAGATTCGTCTCTGCCGCTCTGGCAAAGGCAATGGGCAAAGCCCCGGAAGATCTCAAGATTGTCTCCTGTCATCTCGGAAACGGTTCTTCCATTACAGCAATTGACGGGGGAAAATCCGTTGATACGACAATGGGATTCACACCGCTTGACGGCGTTCTCATGGGCACAAGAACCGGTGCGCTCGATCCGTCCGCTGTAACATTCGTGATGGAAAAACATGGATTCACACCGGCAGAAATGTCCGATTACATGAATAAAAAATCCGGATTCCTCGGTGTTTCCGGCGTTGGTTCTGATAATCGTGATGTCAGTGCTGCCGCAGAACAAGGCAACGCAAGAGCAGCGCTTTCCAAGGAAATGCTTTCCTATCAGATCAAAAAATACATCGGCGCATTTGCCGCAGCAATGAACGGGCTGGATGCCGTGTTATTCACAGGCGGCATCGGTGAGAATGCCCCGGATGTCCGGGAAGCTGTCTGTGCGGATATGGATATTCTGGGCATTAAAATTGACACGATTGCCAATGCAGGCGTTCATGGAAAACTCTGCAAAATTTCCCAGTCAGATTCTAAAGTAGAAATCTGGGTTGTTCCGACGAACGAGGAATTATTGATTGCAAGAGACACACTTGCTTTGATTTCCAAGTAATCCAGAGAATTTCAAAAAATTCTGAAACATTCTGTCAGAATGCAGAAACAGGACAGGGAGCTTGATTTTCTGTCCTGTTTTTTTGTAGAAATTGAAAAAAATTAGAGTTATCAGGAGATATTTTTATGATTGAAAAAACAGATCATATTTATAAAACCAAAAGTCAGAGCAATTTTGAAACAAATACCAATATCACCATCACGCATAGAATTCCGGAAAGTTCTGAAAACGATAAATCCGTGAACGCATTCATCCTGGATCTTGATGGAACACTGTTCGATTCCATGGGCACATGGCAGGAGATTGACCGCCAATTCTTTAAAGAACAGGGCATGAAACTCCCAGGAAATGTCGCCAATCAAATTAACAAGATGTCCATTGCGGAGTGGGCAGAATTCTTCACAACAGAATACCATATTTCTTTGTCTCCCAAGCAGATTATTTACCGGATTGAGGAAATTGCCTGCGATTATTACAATACAAAGGTCAATCCCAAACCGCATATGATGGAATTCCTGAATTTCCTGGATCGGTGCGGCATCCCCTATGGGATTGCCACTGCTGGTTATGTCAGTGCTGCCAATACGATTCTCAACCGGTATGGACTTCGGGAACGTGTGAAATTTATTCTCACGGGTGAAGACGTTCCGAGCTGCAAGAAAACGCCCGAAATCTACCTGAAAGGATGCAAAATTCTGGGGAGCAGTCCGGAAACCACCTGCGTTGTGGAAGATTCCCTGCACTGCATTCAATCAGCGAAAAAGGGCGGTTTTCTCACGGTTGCTGTGCGTGATCCCTACACATCCGTCTGGGACTGGCAGGAAATGCAGAAAATCAGTGATTTTTCCGTCAAGGATCTAAGTGAAATTATCAATCATTTCAGCAGAGCATAGCGAAAGCTCCGGCACAGACCGGAGCTTTTCATTTTAAATGTTACATGCAAGAAAATACTATAAATAGCAAAAATATGTTATACAGAATGAAAAAAAATATGTTATGATAATAAAAATAAAAACTAAATAAAGGAGTTGATCATTATGCTGAATTTAGAACAACGAGGATTTTATAAAGGCGTGAATCTTGGGGGCTGGTTTTCACAGTGTGATTATAACCCTGAAAAAATGGATCGTTTTATTACAGAACAGGATTTTAAAATGATTTCTACATGGGGTGTTGACCATGTCAGAATCCCTGTTGATTATAATATTCTGGATCTTGATGACGGATTGCTGAGAATTGACAAAGCAATTGCCATGTGTAAAGCCTATGGTCTGCATACTGTGCTGGATTTGCATAAAACAATAGGATTTTCTTTTGATAATTATGCAGAACACGAAGAAGGCTTTTTTGAAAATAAAATTTATCAAGAGCATTTTTATAACATATGGGAATGTTTTGCCGAACGATATGGGCAGGATTCTCAACAAGTTGCATTTGAATTATTAAACGAAGTAACAGAAAAATGCTATCTTCCTGCCTGGAATAAAATTGCGAATACATGTATTCAGAGAATCAGAAAATTTGCACCGGATGTATTAATTTTAGTTGGCAGTTATGAGAATAACAGCCCTGAAACTGTGAAATATTTAAATCCGCCTTATGACCAGCATGTTATTTATAATATGCACTGTTATGAACCTTTAAAATTTACACATCAAGGCGCATACTGGACTGATAAAATTAATCCGGATGAAAGATTTCGTTTTTCTGAAAGCAATATTACAGAAAATTATTTTGAACAGCTTTTTGCTTCTGCGATTGCCAAAGCACAGGAAAATCATACCGTATTATATTGCGGTGAATACGGCATGATTGACAGAGCAGAACCCGAAGATATACTAAAATGGTTTCAAGTCATTCACAAGGTATTTGAAACATACAAAATCGGGCGCTGTGCGTGGAATTATAAAGAATTGGATTTTGGTCTTTCCAATCCCAGATTAAATGGCATCCGTGAAGAACTCTTAAAAAATTTATAAAATTTATCCCCCGTCTCTACAGACGGGGGAAAATGTCACTCCAGAATCCGTTCCGGTATGGCACGGATGGTGATTGCCGGAAGCTGATAATGCAGAACATAGTCCGGCGGATCGGCAACCAGATCCCGTTGCAGAGATGCTCCCCATTTTTCGCTTGCAAGAAATTTTGTATTTTTTTCTTTATTCTGATACGCATAGGCACACAGATCAAGCAATAATTCTCCGGCTTCTTCCGTGAATTCTTTTTTGATTTTCCAACATGCAACAATCCCTGAAACATAGTTATCCACAGCAAGAACCGCTTCGACCTGTTTCCCGGATGGCAGAATGCCACGTATCACAAACAAAAAATTAAGCAGATCCTGGTAATGACAATAACGATCCAGATAAAAAAACACAACATCCACAAGTGATTCTCCCTGTGTGAGTCTGTTGCGCAGGGGCGTTGTATCAATAAATTTTCCGTATCCTTTCAGAACGATTTCCTGCAGATATTCCTGTTCTGACATAGCAGACAACTCCTTTCATAAAAAAACACAGAATCCGCAGAAACTGTACTGAAACGTACAGTTTCCACGGATTTTTTAATATTTCTCACGAATTTCCGTATTTGTTATACATCCGGATATTGTCGCTTGTAATCAGAATGACAAATCCCACAATACATGCAAGAATAGAAACCGCATAGAGAATCCCATTGACAGCGCCATTGCCCTCGGTCTGCATCAGCAGCGGAATTCCAGGGAATAACATCATCACAAACCCTACAAAATCCAGGAATTTGCAGAGTCCCTTAAATGCCGGAACGGGTGCAATCAACAGGAGAGAACCAATGCCGATGCCTGCGCCGACATATCCGGCAACGGATTTCATTTTCTGCGCAAATCCCCCGGCTTCTTCCATCTTGTTGCCGAGTCCGAACATGTCCGAAAAAAACAGACAGAATGCCACTGCGCCGACAATCCCGACAATCGTCAGAAGAATCAACTGCTTGAATCCTTTCTTTGCCTGTTCCCGTTCACGCTCCTCCCGGAGCTGTGCCATCAGCCGACGGCTTTCCTGTTTCTGTTCTTCGGTCATTTCCATGGGCGGCGGTGTGTATTTCTTCGGTTTCTGTGCCTCCGCCCTGGCACGTTCCAGATCCTCATCCTTGAATTTCGGAACGTATTCTTCCTGAACAGGCGCCTCCTCCAGCATAACTTCCTGCTGGACAGGCGTTTCCTGCTCCGCTTTCGGACGCATTTCATTGGGAATGATCGGCGCAGGAATGCCGAGGGCATCCGCCCGCATTTTCACAACCTGCATCTGTTTTTCAGGCGTAAGCGTGACAAATGCTTTTCTGAGATTTTCATCAAACTGGAGTTTTTTGCAGAATTCCGCAGCAGCGTCATACGCATTATCAGAATTGTCAGCACCGCCGAGCAAATCCGCCGCAGATGCTGCCTGTTCCAGGACGGACGCATCCGGATGAACGGCTGCTGACGGCTGATTTTGCCAGTTCTGCGCCGGATCATCAAGGACAACCTGTTCAGCAAGCACCGGCGCACCTCTTTTTTGTTCATTTCCATCCCAGACTTCCGGGGTATCACCGAGCAGACCCATCAAGTCAGACGCATCAATTTTGGGAGCACCCCTTTTCTGTTCGTTCCCAGTCCAGACTTCCGGCGTTTCGCCCAGCAGGTCATTGAGATCCGGCATGAAATCACCTCAATATATTTAATATTTAAATTTTAATTATTAAAATTATCTCTCGATCATCTGATCCCGGTCAGGACCAACGCCGACCATGCAGACTTTGCATTCACATAATTCTTCCAGTCTCCGAATGTATTCCTGACATGTCTCCGGCAATTCCTCAAAACTTCTGCATCCTGTAATATCCTCATCAAAACCAGGGAATTCTTCATAGACCGGCTGACACTCGGCGAGTTCTTCCAGACTGGACGGGAAGTCCCGGAGAATTGTCCCATCTGGCTTGCTATAAGCCGTGCAGATTTTCAGATTCCCGATATTGCTCAGTGTGTCCAGCTTATTAATTGCCAGACCATCCAGACCGTTCACACGCACGGAATGCCGTACAATCACGGCGTCAAACCAGCCTGTTCTTCTGGGTCTGCCGGTTGTTGTTCCGAATTCGCCGCCACGATTCCGGATCAGTTCGCCTGTTTCATCTTCCAGTTCTGTCGGAAATGGTCCTTTGCCGACTCTGGTTGTGTAAGCCTTTGCAACGCCGATGATATTCTCAATCATTTTAGGACCAACACCCGTGCCAACCGTGACACCGCCGGACAGCGGATGAGAACTCGTTACAAACGGATATGTACCAAAATCAATATCTAAAAGCGTTGCCTGTGCGCCCTCAAACAGGATTGTCTTACCTGCTTTATAAGCTTCATAAGTCAGGACGGAAACATCTGCCACATAGGGTTTCAGACGCTCGCCGTAAGCCGTGTATTCCGCAATCACAGCATCCAAGTCATGTGCTTGCCCGCCGTAAACAGCCGTGATGATCTTGTTCTTGAGATTTCCGGTTGCACGAGCTTTTTCGGCAAATACTGCGGGATTCACCAGATCACAGATCCGGATGCCGCAGCGTTCATACTTATCCATGTAAGCAGGACCAATCCCCCGTTTGGTTGTACCAATATCATTTCCGCCACGGAACGCTTCGGACAGACCATCCAGCGTGATATGCCAGGGCATGACAACATGGGCACGGGGATCAATTTTTAAATTCTTAGTAGAAATGCCCCGGCGTTCCATTTCGTCCAATTCTCCGATGAAGTCCCGGGGATCAAGTACAACGCCTGCGCCGATCAAGCACTGTGTCTCCGGGTAGAGAATGCCGGAAGGGACGAGATGCAGTTTGTAAGTTTCGCCGTTGCTGACAACGGTATGCCCTGCATTGTTGCCGCCCTGGGAGCGGACAACGACCTGCGCACGGGAAGCGAGGATATCAATGACCTTGCCTTTGCCCTCGTCGCCCCACTGCGTTCCGATTACGATATTAGCAGACATGAAAAAGACTCCTTTTAATTTAATAATTTTTAAAAATTTGAAAACAAAAAAACACATACAAGCTTATTATACCAGAATTTGAATCTGATTGCAAGTAGTTTTAGAAAATTTTTCAATATATTTTAATATTAAAATTTAATTTTGCCTGCTGTACTGCTTGACTTCTTTTTTTGTCATTGTGATTTCCTCGTCTTTGGGAAAACGGAATAAATTATCTTCTGTGACATAAATCCAGGTTTCCACGCCGGATTGATTTTTAATGCTGATACGATAATTATTGTTGCTATCTCTCGCTGTGACAGCCGTAATTTCCTTGACCGTATAGACTGTTTCCGTGGATTGATCCAGATCATAGCCGAATTTGACACCACACAATCCGGCAACCAGAAACAACATGCCAAAGATAATTGTGAGAACTTTTCCATGATTGCACAATAACAGAAATCCCAGAACTGCAACCAGTGCCCCGCCGATAAGAAGATACATCCCCGTTGTGAGAGCCATTTTAACAACCTCCTGAATTAACAAAATTTTATAAATCTGAATTTCTAACTATTTCCAGTTGCAAAATCAAAAATTCTGCATAAAATAGCATCAGCAGAATTTTTTTCGTTCCTGATCCTGATGGAGAGTGACGGACTCTGTACTGTGCAGAGAATGTCTGTAAAATTGCTCTCTGCACAGTCAGAATCCTGAACACTGCTTTTTGAATAGATTTCCCGGGAATCCGGAGAAAAAGCCCCTGTTTCACAAGCAGGGGCTTTAAAATTAAATTTAAATGAAATTTAAATTTTTTATTCTGTCGGATTCTGCTTGTCAGTTCCGGGATGTGTTTCCGGATTTGGCATCGACCGGAATCCCGGCGCCGGAATGTCCGGCGTTCCAGGAATTTCCGGATCTCCCGATTTCCTGGAATTTCCCGGATTTTTTAAATTTTCTGAATTCTCCGGATGCGGCGGTTCTTCCCCACGCATGAGCATCTCAAATTCTTCTGCTTCCACTTTTTCATATTTGATTAAATACTGTGCAACCGTATGAAGCTGATCCATATGCTCTGTAAGAATTTTTTCTGCCTTTGCATAGCCTTCTTCCACGAAACTTCGGATTTCTTTGTCAATCTCTGCTGCCACTTCGTTGGAATAATTCGGCGTACTGCTGAAATCACGCCCCAGGAACGGTTCAGAATTGTCATCTCCATAAACTACAGGACCAAGCTTTTCGCTGAATCCGTAACGAGTGATCATGCTCCTTGCCGTCGCCGTTGCTCGTTCCAGATCGTTGGACGCACCAGTAGAAATATCATCCATAATTAATTTTTCAGCGACACGTCCGCCCAGGAGCGTGATAATTTCCTCGTGCATCTCCATCATGCTGTTATAAGACTTATCATGTTCTGGGAGCGACAGCGTATAGCCGCCTGCCATACCACGGGGAATAATCGAAATCTGATGGACTTTGTCCTGGTGGGGACAATAATACGTGCAGATAGCATGACCTGCTTCGTGATATGCCGTAAGTTTGATTTCCCGTTCTGTCTTGATTCTGGATTTCTTTTCAGGACCAGCCACAACTTTAATCATTGCTTCTGCAATGTCATCATTTGTGATTGCTTTTCTGTCATACCGGGCAGCTAACAAAGCCGCCTCATTGGCAAGATTCTCCAGATCCGCACCCGTAAAGCCTACTGTGCCTTTTGCAATGTCATCCAGTTTCACATCAGGCGCAAGCGGTTTGTTCTCTGTGTGAACTTTCAGAATTGCCTCTCTGCCCTTGATATCCGGATAGCCGACAACAATCTGCCGGTCAAATCTGCCTGGACGTAACAGCGCCGGATCGAGAATGTCACGCCGGTTTGTTGCCGCAATGACAATGACGCTTTCATTGTCAGAAAAGCCGTCCATCTCAACAAGCATCTGATTCAGCGTCTGTTCCCGTTCATCATGACCGCCGCCAAGTCCTGTTCCTCTGTGCCGTCCTACAGCGTCAATTTCATCAATGAAGATAATTGCGGGGGCGGTTCTCTTTGCTGTCTCAAACAGATCCCGGACACGGGATGCGCCCACGCCAACGAACATTTCCACGAAATCCGAACCGGAAATGGGATAGAACGCACAGCCGGCTTCGCCGGCAATTGCTCTTGCCAGTAATGTTTTACCAGTACCGGGAGGTCCTAATAACAGAACACCTTTCGGGACTCTTGCACCGAGTGCTCTATATTTTTCGGGATTTTTCAGGAAATCCACAATTTCTTCCATTTCAAATTTTTCTTCTTCTGCGCCTGCGACGTCTTTAAATAATGCCTTTCTGCCCTCAGCCTGGTTACGGAACTGCATTTTTCCGAAATTGGAATATTTTCCGCCGCCTGCCTGGCGCATCATAAACACAAACAGGACAATGCCCATGATTAAAATAATCAACGTAGGCACATACGTGATAAGCCAGGAATTATCCGTAATCTTGTAATAATCCTGTTCTAATGGCTCCTGCGGATTTTTCTGGTTATATTGCAGACGATAATTTTCCGTATCTGTGAGAAACAGATTCACATTCGGGACGGAATACTCCAGTTCCGTGCCGTCAGCAAGCACCAGTTCCAGATCACCGGAACCCAGATCGAGCGTATAATTGGTAACTTCGAGGTTGTCAAAATGACGGATAATCTCTGAGTATGTGAACTCCGGCTCTTTCTCATTCATCCGTGGCAGCATGTAGGCAGCAAGAAAAATGAGAAGTGCTGCGATAATCAGGTATGCTGCGAGACCGCCCCTGCTTTTTTGTGGTGTCAAACAGTTCAGCTCCTTTAAATGAATTAAATTAATAAATAAAATAATAAATCAAACAATTTATTTTAGAATATTCTAGTATAACCCGAAAACATGATGATTTTATGTTGATTCTGTGTCAGGATTGTGAACATCCAGAAACAGTATGCGCTGGGTGTGCTCTGTTATGCTGACGGACGGATCCGCTCCCAGGCGTTCCACCCACAGCAAATGCCCGGATTCGTCTGAAAGATAGTGAATCCCGATGCGCTCCGGCACAGGGAGTGTCTGCAACCATTTCTGAATCCGGATTCTGTGTTCCCGTCCCGGCAATCTCAGGTATAACCCCGGCTTCCTGCCGTGCAGGATGACTTTTCTTCCCTGTGCCGGAATGGCAGAAATTTTGTCATAATCCAGAACAGCATCCGGGAATTTTTTTACAATCCGGGTGAATTCTTCTGGATTTTGATCTTTGCGGATAAATTTCACGGAAAGAACAGAATTCTCAAATATCTGATAATTTATAGAATCAGAAATTTTAAAATCCTGTTCCGGCATCCCGGACGAATGCTTTTTTTCTTCCAGACAAAGTATTCCCTGGCTAACCCGTGCCGTGACCAGACCCCGGAC
>CAMWWG010000023.1 GCA_947177935.1 uncultured Ruminococcus sp.
AATAGACAGTCACAATTCTGATTGGTGTGCTGTTGATTCTGGTCTGTCTGAAAAATATCCGGGAAGCTTTCTATTGGCTTGGCGTTTCCGGGATAATTTCCGGAATCCTGCTGACAGCGCCATGCGGGTATCTCAAAGCAACGGATTATATTTCGGGCTTTGTCATTAAAGACCCGCAGATTTTCGCCGCCGTCGTCGGCTATCTCAATACAATGCTCAACCATGAATTATTGCAAGGGATTCTGACAACCGCAACAGGGATTTTATTATTAATCCTGTTTGGTGTGCTGTCTGCCGGAAATTCAAAAAAATCATAATTCAAAAAATGCTGTGTCGGGAGATTCCCGGCACAGCAATTTTTAATTTTATTTTTTCCAGTCTTTTTCTCTTAAAATATTATAGCAGATCTTGCCGCTTGTTGTCTTTGGCATTTCGTCAATAAAAGCAATCATTCTGGGATATTTGTAATTTGCAAGACGCTCTTTTGTGAATTGTTTCAGCTCCTGCGCCAGCTCATCAGACGGTTCATAGCCGTCCCGCAGGACAACCGTTGCTTTCACAAGCTGTCCACGTTCCGGATCAGGGACACCCGTCACGGCACATTCCAGAACGGCTTCATGCTGGATCAGAACGCTTTCAATTTCAAATGGTCCAATTCGATAGCCGCTGGATTTGATGACATCATCCAATCTGCCGATGTAATAATAATACCCATCTTCGTCGTAATATGCTGTGTCACCTGTGTGGAAGATTCCGTTTTTCCAATAACGGGCATTGGCAATTTCATTATGTTCATACCCCTGACACAATCCTTCCGGCATCCGGTCACGGGTATTAATTACAATTTCGCCCTGTTCGCCAGGTTTCACAGGATTCTGTTCAGAATCCACAAGCATCACATCATATAACGGATTCGGCTTGCCCATGGATCCACGTTTCGGGTGCGATCCTGCAAAATTCCCGATAATCACCACTGTCTCACTCTGTCCGAATCCCTCCATGATTTCCAGCCCGGTTTTTTCATGGAATAATTTGATAATTTCCTCCTGCAAAGCCTCTCCGGCGGTCGTGACGTGCGACACACTGGCGAAACTCTCTCTCCGGATACCGCCTTTAGCCAATAATCTGAATAAAGTCGGCGGTGCACAGAATGTTGTCACCTGGTATTTTTCAATCACGTCCATCATGTTCTGCCCGTCGAAATGCTCAAATTCATAGACCATCACGGCACTCCCACAGAGCCATTGTCCATAGATCTTCCCCCAGGATGCCTTTGCCCATCCGGTATCTGCAACAGTCAGATGCAAGCCATTGTCTTTCACGCACTGCCAATATTTCGCCGTGACGATATGCGCCAAAGAATAAGTATGATTATGGACTGCCATTTTGGGATTCCCGGTCGTGCCGGAAGTGAAATACATGATCATAGGATCTGTTGCCAAAGTAGAAATTCTCTCCAATTCGGGGGAAGATTCTGCAATCGGCTGATCCAAGCAGATAAATCCCTCCCGTTCTGCACGAACAGTATATAACTGCAGATCAGGATCTGTCTGAGAGTGCCGGGATGCCTGATAGACACGCTCACAGAGATCCGGATCTTCCGCACAAATAACCGCTTTCACATCTGCGGCTTCAATCCGGTAGGCAATATCATGCACTTGCAGCATGTAAGTCGCCGGGATTGCCAAAGCACCGATCTTATGCAGTGCAACGATCAGATACCAGTATTCATAATGACGTTTGAGCATGAGCATAACTCTGTCGCCTTTGCGAATTCCCCGGCTGAGAAAATAATTTGCTGCTCTGGAAGATAATTCGCTGATTTCTTTGAAAGTCAGAATTTTTTCCTGCCCGTTTTCATTGCACCAAACAACAGCACGCTTTTTCGGCTCTTGTCTGGCAATTTCGTCCACAACATCATAAGCAAAATTATAATGTTCATCATAATGCAGGGAAAATTTTACAAAATGCCCCTGTGCATCAAATTCCGGTGTACTGAATTTCTGATATAATGCTTCCATCCTAACAGATCCTTTCTTTCTGGTTTTCTGCTGATTCATAAATAAAAAATTTTTCAAAATTTTTAATATTTATAGTTTCGTAAACGAAACTTTAAAAAATCTCAAAATTTTCAACCCCCGTTTCTGAAACGGGGGATTATCAATTAGTTTTATGATTTTTTATTATTTTTTTTGAAAAATCCTTTTTTTTCTTCGTTGTAAACACCGAATTTGCGGAATCTCCGGTAACGCTGTTCTAAAATGTCCTGTTCGGAAAGATCTGCGAATTCTTCCACAGATTCAATTAATTTTTTCTTCAGATTCTCGCACATGCCGGAAAAATTGTCAAAATCCTCTGCAATCACAGTTTCTGCGATTCCCAGATTTTTCATATCCTGCGCCGTAATATGGAGCGCATCCGCCGCTTTGGCAACGTTCTCCGGTGTGGATTCTTTCCAGAGAATGCTTGCGCAGCCCTCCGGTGAAATCACGGAATATACTGCATTCTCCAGAATCATGACTTTATTGGCACTGGCAAGCGCCAGTGCACCGCCGCTTCCGCCCTCTCCGATAATGACGGAAATCACAGGCGTCTGCAAGCCCATCATTTCCATGATACTCTCCGCAATTGCCTGCCCCTGCCCACGTTCTTCGGCATCTGCACCGGGATAAGCACCGAGTGTATCCACAAAACAAATCACAGGTCTATGGAATTTCTCCGCCTGTTTCATCAGTCTGAGCGCTTTCCGATAGCCCTCCGGTTTGGGACAGCCGAAATTCCGAATCATCCGGCTTTGCAGATCTGTCCCCTTTTCCATGGCAATGAATGTCACCGGATATTCTCCCAGAAAGCCGACGCCTGCCATAATTGCCAGATCATCGCTGAATCTTCTGTCTCCGTGGAATTCCAGAGGGTAATCAATGATTTCCCGGATATATGCCCCCCCCGTGGGTCTGCCGTTCTTTCTTGCCGTCTTGAGCTTTTCATAAGAATTCAAATTCATAGCATCCATGATTAAACCCTCCTTTTGTGCAGAATCAGTAATTTTGCCAGGACTTTGTGCAGTTCCGTACGTGGCACAATGGCATCCACAAAGCCATGTTCCAGTAAGAATTCTGCTTTCTGGAAATTATCAGGGAGCTGACTTTTTGTCGTCTGTTCCACGACTCTGCGTCCGGCAAAGCCGACAAGTGCTTTCGGTTCAGCGAGAATAATATCTCCCTGCATTGCAAAACTAGCCGTCACGCCGCCGGTGGTCGGATCTGTCAGAACCGTGATGTATAACAGTCCTGCATTGCTGTGATTCTTAACTGCACCGCTGACCTTTGCCATCTGCATCAGGGAAACTGCACCCTCCTGCATTCTTGCACCCCCGGACGCCGTGAAGCCGATGACAGGGAGTTTCTGTTCTGTCGCATATTCAAACAATCGGGTAATCTTCTCTCCGACGACGCTTCCCATGCTTGCCATGATAAATTTAGAATTCATGACGAAAATCGCACAGGGATTGCCGTCAATCTCCGCTGTACCGCAGACAACAGCGTCTTCTTCTCCGGTATCAGAAACTGCTTTTTTTAATTTTTCCTGATAATTCGGGAATTCCAGAAAATCCTTGCTGGTCAGACCCTGGAATAATTCTTTGAAGCTGTTTTTATCCGTGATCAGTGCAATTCTGTCCCGTGCGCCCATCCGGTAATAATTCCGGCATTCCGGATTGGGACAGATATAAGAATTTTCAATTAATTCATAGCCTTTTGCCTCATAGCCGCATTTTTTGCAGGTGATTTTCACAGAGGCATCCATTTTCTGGTAGGTATTCCTGACGGAATCTCCTGTTTGTTTTAAAAAATCTAATAAACCCATTCTGGAAAAATCCCTCCTGTTATGTATTGGCATTGGCATCTGCATTAACAAGCGCAAAGGAAAATTCCGCCGTGACACAGGTTTTCCCGTTCACAGTCCCTTTGCCTTTGCAAAAATAAAATGCACCCTTACTCTTGATGATTTCGCACTCTGTCTCAAACAGATCACCAGGCTTGACGGGATTCCGGAATTTGACTTTTTCCAGTCCTGTAAAATATGGCGTTTTCCCCTCGGACTGCCCTGCCAACAAAACACAGGCAGACTGTGCAAGGATTTCACATTGAATAACACCCGGCACGATTGGATTTCCCGGAAAATGCCCTTTCAGGAAAAATTCTTCTCCTGTAATGCGCAGTTTGCCGTAAGCCTTGCCGTTTTCAGAGATTGCTTCATCCAGTAACAACATGTGATCCCGGTGGGGGATAATCTGCATAATTTCTTCTTTTGTCATGACACACCTCAAAAATTTATAAATTTATATTTTCCGGAATGCCAGCACGGCATTGTGTCCGCCAAAGCCCAGATTAGAAGATAATGCCAGTTCCAGTTCTGCTTCAACTGCCTGATTTGGTGTATAATCCAGATCACAGGTTTCGTCCGGCGTTTCATAATGAATTGTCGGCGGAACGGTGTTATTCACCAGTGCCAGAACAGCGGCGATTGCCTCGACTGTACCAGTCGCACCGAGCATGTGTCCGGTCATGGATTTTGTCGAACTGATATGCAGTTTCTTTGCGTTCTCCTCACCGAATGCGATTTTAAGCGCTTTTGTCTCCCCTGCATCATTGAGCTTTGTGCTTGTACCGTGCGCATTGACATAAATTTTGCCTGCATCCAAAGCATCCATATTTCTGAGTTCTTCCGGCATTGCCTGTGTGAATGCTCTTGCAACCTGCTTGCCCTCCGGGTCTGGTGCTGTCACATGATGTGCATCACAAGTAGAACCGTAACCGCAGATTTCAGCGATAATCGTCGCATTTCTGTTCTTTGCGTGTTCATATTCTTCCAGAATCATGACACCTGCACCCTCTGCCATAATAAACCCGTTCCGGTTCTTGTCAAACGGTCTGCAAGCCGTCTCCGGATCATCTGAATCAGACAGCGCCTGACAATTGCCGAAACCGGAGACCGTCAATGCGTTGATAGCAGATTCCGAACCGCCGCAGATCATCGCATCCGCATAGCCGTGCAGAATGTTCCGATAGCCTTCGCCGATTGCTGTTGCACCGGTTGCACATGCCGTCGAAACAGCAGTACAAGAACCGTTCGCATGGAATTCAATTGCAATATTGCCTGCCGCAATATTATAAATCATTTTCGGAACGAAATACGGTGATACTTTTCTTGCGCCCTTTTCTAACAAATTCTGGTGATCCGTGCAGAGTGTCTCCACACCGCCGATACCGGAGCCGAAACATACACCGAAACGCTCCGGATCAATGTTTGCATTTTCCTGTGCAGGGTCAGCAACTAATCCGCTCTGCGCCATCGCTTCTTTTGCAGCGATCATGGCATACTGTGTAAAAGTATCCGTCTTTCTCACAAACGGTTTACCCAGAATTGCCGCTGCATCCAGATTTTTAATCTCTCCTGCAAGCTTGTATTTCAATTCGGATGTGTCAAATTTTGTGATGAAACCAATTCCGTTCTGTCCGGAAAAGATTGCCTCCTGAAACGCAGGGACACTATTGCCGACCGGCGTCACAGCGCCCATACCTGTAATAACTACTCTTCTCATGATAAATATCCCTTTCGTTTTAATACTCACATTGCCATGCCGCCGTCAATGCGGATGACTTCACCTGTGATATAATCTGCGCTGCCGGATGCCAGGAACAATGCCAGACCGGCAACTTCTTCGGGTTTTCCGAATCTGCCTGCCGGAATAGATCGGATTAATTCCTGATTTGCCTGAAAATTCTCCGTCATGCTTGTTGCAATGAATCCCGGCGCAATCGCATTACAGCAGATGCCACGTCCGGCGAGTTCTTTCGCTGTGGATTTCGTCAGACCGATAATGCCGGCTTTGGATGCAGAATAATTTGCCTGTCCGGCATTACCGAACAGACCGGAAACAGAACTGATATTGATAATCTTTCCTGCTTTTTTCTTCGTAAACACACGATAGAAATTTTTAATCATATAAAATGCGCCTTTGAGATTCACATCAATGACTGCATCAAAATCCGTTTCACTCATGCGCAGAATAAGATTATCCCTTGTAATTCCGGCATTGTTCACGAGAATATCAACCGTTCCAAAATCAGCGAGAATCTGTTTGCAGGTGTCGGCGACCTGTGCAGAATCCGCCACATTGCAGGAATAGACCCGGACTTCCGTGCCGAACGCCTGGAGCGCCTGCTGTGCAGACTGCAATTTTTCAGGGGAATTAATATCTGCAATGGCAATTTTCGCACCGTTTTCTGCAAATTTTTTACATATTTCAAAGCCGATTCCCTGACTTCCGCCAGTGACAACGGCAACCTGATCTTTGAGCATGAATGTTCATCCTTTCTAAATTAAAATAATCAATAATTAAAATTTTATTTTAAAATTTATTTTAAATTTTCCAGTAATTTTTCCAGTGTTCCTGTGTTCTCCACCTGATAGGCTTTTGCATCCGGAAGAATCTGCGCAATTAATTTCTGGAGCGTATTGCCGACACCGGTCTCAATGAACGTATCAAAACCGTCCTCTGCCATGTTCCGGATCAGCTCCGTCCATCTGACAGGATGATTGATCTGGGATAACATGAGTTCTTTCGGCTGTCCCTCATAAGGCTTTGCTGTGTAATTTGCATAGACCGGGATTTCCGGCAATTGAATTTTAAAATTCTCCAGTGCTTCTCCGAACGGTGCAACTGCCGGTGTCATGTACGGAGAATGAAACGCACCGCTGACTTTCAGCATTAAACCTCTGCCCTTTGCGGCTTTGACATCTGCACTGAATGCCGTTAATTGTTCTTTATCGCCGGAAAATACCAGTTGCATCGGAGAATTGTAATTCACTGGAAAAATTTTATCATAAGGCTTTGCCAGTTCTTCCGCCTGTTCGCTCGGGATCTTGACAACTGCCATCATGGATGCGTTTACGTTTTCGGATGCTTTCGCCATTGCCTGCCCTCTGAGCGATGCAATTTGAAAGCCATCCTCAAGGGAATACGCATTCCCCAGCGCAAGTGCCGGGATTTCTCCCAAAGAAAATCCGGCAAGCCCGTCCGGCTTGATGCCACGTTCCTGCAGGGCAAGTGCCGGTGCTAAATCAGCTAAATATAAACATGGCTGTGTGTTCTGCGTCTGTTTCAGATTTTCCCCGTCTCCGGTAAAACTCTGTTCAATCGTTCCCGGACGAATCTGCTCACAGGCATCGTATAATTTTTTCACAGAATCAAAATTCTGATAAAAATCCTGTCCCATGCCCACATGCTGTGCACCTTGTCCGGAAAATACAAATGCTATTTTACCCATGTCGCCGCTCCTTTCAGGCATGTTTCAGCCTCTTGCATAATCTCAGAAATAATCTCTGCGCAGGTCTGTTCTTTCGTCACAAGCCCCGAAATCTGTCCGGCAAGGACGCTCCCCTCTTTTACATCGCCATCTACGGCAGCTTTCCGGAGAGAACCTGCCCCCAGATCCGCAATGCTTTCCGGCGTTGTCTCCGGTGCAAATTCGATCTTTGCGAAATTTCTTGTAAAATAATTCTTAATGCCACGGCATGTGTTGCCGCCGAAACGTCTGCCCGTCACCTGCGTGGAAACATCCTTGGCTTTCAGAATCATATCTTTGTAATTCTGGTGAACGCCGCATTCTTTTGCGACCAAAAATCTTGTGCCCATCTGGACACCGACAGCGCCGAGCATCAATGCAGCGGCAATTCCCCTACCGTCACCGATACCGCCAGCCGCCAGAACCGGAATATTGACAGCATCCACAACCTGCGGCACAAGTGCCATGGTTGTCATTTCGCCGATATGACCGCCGGATTCCTGTCCCTCTGCGATCACAGCATCCGCACCGGCTTTCTCTGCCTGTTTTGCCATTGCCGCAGATGCAATCACGGGAATGACTTTAATCCCGGCTTCTTTCCACATCGGAATGAATTTCGCCGCACTGCCTGCGCCGGTCGTGACGACAGCTGGTTTTTCTTCCGCACAGACCTGTGCACATTCTTCGGCGAACGGGCTCATTAACATAATATTCACACCGAACGGCTTACTTGTAAGATTCCGGGCAATCTGGATCTGTTCCCGGACGTAATCCGCATTGGCATTCATTGCTGAAATAATTCCAAGACCGCCGGCGTTGGAGACTGCTGCGGCTAATCTGCCGTCAGCAATCCACGCCATGCCGCCTTGGAACACAGGGCAGGAAATGCCCAGGAGTTCACAAATTGGCGTCTGCATCATGACTTATGCCTCAGCAACAAGCTTTTCAACGGCTTCTGTCAGTTTGCCGACTGTGTTCAGCTCCGGAGACATTTCCAGTGTGATGCTGAACTCTTCTTCGAGCTGCATTGCCATCTCTGTCAGGTCGAGAGAGTCAATGCCCAGATCAGCAAAAGCTGTCTCTGCTGTGATTTCGGATGCGTCTGTGTCGGTTGCTTCTGCGAGCAGTTCGAGAATTTTTTCCTGTACCATTGATTTTTCTCCTTTTCATGAAAAAATTTTAAAAAATAAATTGAAATTTATGAATCTTCAGAAATAAAATATAAAATAAATTAATTTTAATTTCTGATGATCACCATGTGATTAAACATGCAGCATTTGCCAGTCCGCCGCCAAATGCGCAGAGGATTATTTTATCACCCCTGTGCAGATTGCCGCTCTTTGCCAGTTCATGTAATGCAATCGGCACGGACGCACTGGACGTATTGCCGTATTTTTCAATATTGCAGAAAAATTTGGTCTGCGCAATCCCCAGGCGTTTTGCCGCAAAATCAATAATGCGTTTGTTTGCCTGGTGCGGCACAATCCATGCAATGTCATCTATTGTGAGCTGATTGCGCTCCAGTAATGTGGTAATATCCTGCGTGATCGAAGTCACGGCATATTTGAATGTTTCCTGTCCCTGCATGTGGACATATGGCGTATCCTGCTCCCTGATAAAATAGGGACAGCTCCCCTTGCCGTGCGGAATCTTGATAACATCGTCTCCGCCCTTGACGGTAATCACAGAATCCAGATAATTTTCTCCACGTTCCAGAACTGCCGCACCTGCACCATCACCAAAGATCACACATGTGCTTCTGTCTGTGAAATCCAGGACACCACTCATCCGTTCTGCGCCGACAACCAGAATTTTCTTATATTCTTTATGTAATGCAAAAAATGCGGCGGCGGTTTCCAATAAAAACAAAAACGCCGAACAAGCTGCACTGACGTCCATTGCCAGACATGTCGCTCCTAATCCATGCTGAATCATGCAGGACATGGACGGCGAGGATGTCTCACCGCTGACGGTCGCCGCAAAAATAGCATCGAGTTCTTCGACTTTGACGCCGCTGTCTTCCAGTGCTTTCTCTGCCGCTTTCAGACCCATCTCGGATGTGTACTCATTTTCAGAAATCCGGCGTTCTTTCACACCGACTCTCTTGGAAATCCACTCGTCGGATGTTTCCACAATCTGCGCCAGGTCGTCATTTGTGACGGCTTTCGGCGGAACATACATGCCAGTGCCTACGATACGAAAACTCATAATTTTCAATTGCCTCCCAATACACTTATCAGATTTATTTATTTTTTATTGCTTTATTTTTTAAATCCGGTATTTTATGATTTTAATATTAAATACAATAATTTAATTA
>CAMWWG010000024.1 GCA_947177935.1 uncultured Ruminococcus sp.
TGCAGCTTACACACTGTTTTTAAAACAGCGTGTCTGTCCTGCTGTATTTTTATTTATTTTTAATTTTTATCTTCCGATTTCCGGATTTCATTAATCATTTTAATTCTATTTTAAATCTAAATGAGCAATATGCAGGACCTTCATGCAAAATCTTTAAAAATTCTAAAAATCAAGGGCGTTAAAAAACAGTTAAGTTACAAAATATACTCGATTTTCGCAAAAAGATCAGGGAGACGAAAAAATGCTGAAAAGCTATCAAACAGAAATTTTTCCAACACCTGAGCAAAAGCAGATCATTCATAGAACAATCGGTGTGTGTCGATTTATTTATAATTTTTATCTAGCACACAATAAAGAAATCTACGAGAAAGAAAAAAGATTTGTTTCAGGATATGAGTTTTCAAAATGGCTGAACAATGTGTATCTTCCACAAAATCCTGCATTTTCATGGATCAGGGAAGTCAGCAGTAAATCTGTCAAGCAGAGTATTATGAACGCTGACAAAGCTTTTAAAAACTTTTTTAAACACAAAACTGGTTTTCCTAATTGGAAGAAAAAGTCAAACGCAGATGTAAAAATGTATTTTGTGAAAACAGAAAGAAAGGTAATTATTCCTTGTGAAAGACACAGAATCAAAATACCAACTCTAGATTGGGTAAGGCTGAAAGAAAAAGGCTATATCCCTACAAATCCGGAAATACATATCATAAAAAGCGGTTCTGTTTCCATGAAGGCAGGCAGATATTATGTTTCTGTTTTGGTAGAAGAACCCAAACCAGAAAAGCCGGTTTTAAATCCATTCGGAATCGGCATTGACTTAGGCGTAAAAGATTTTGCAATCTGTTCAGATGGCAGAACTTTTCAAAATATTAACAAGTCTGTCCGTATCAGAAAACTTGAAAAAAGCCTGAAACCGCAGAAGAGAAAACTTTCGAGGAAATACGAGAGTCTGAAAAAATCATTAACTATTACGAAAGGAGAAGCTACTCGACAGAATATCCAGAAACAAAAGCAGAAAGTACAAAAACTTCATTACCGACTTGACTGTATCAGAACGGATTATAGTAACAAAGTGATTTCTGTATTGGTAAAAACCAAGCCAATGTGGATGACACTTGAAAATCTGAACATCAAAGGAATGATGAAAAACAGACATCTTTCAAAAGCCATTGCACAGCAGAAATTTTTTGAGTTCAGAATAAAAATGACTGCAAAATGCAGGGCATATGGCATTGAACTCCGGTTTGTTGACAGATTTTATCCATCAAGTAAAACTTGCCATCAATGTGGCTATATCAAGTCTGATTTAAAATTATCAGACAGGATTTATATTTGTCCTGACTGTGGTTATACAGCAGACAGGGATTTCAATGCAAGTTTGAATTTACGAGATTGTCAGACTTATCAGATCGCATAAATCAGCATTGATAAGTATGTACCGTAGGCTATACGGGAATTTACGCCTGTGGAGTGCCAAATGTGAGTAGAGCATAACCTGTTATGTTCCAAAACAGACACGTTGAATCAGGAATTTTCTCAATATGGGTATATTTGTCCATATTTTGAGTAGCAGGTTATGCCTATATGATCATTGGTGTGATTATTCTGGCAATTCTGTTAGTCGTTTCTATTGTCATCGGCTACACAAAATTCCAATCCGCTGAAAAAAAGGGTTTTGAGCATGGTGTCGCACATCGCCGGCAGGAAGAAGAAGCCACGATTGGTTCTGCGGAACAGGAAGCCCAGAAGAAAATCAGAATTGCCGATTCTAAGGTCGAACAGGCAGAGCTGACGCTCGCAAAAGCAAATCAGAAACTGGAGGAGGCAGAAGAAAAGGCGGAGAACCGCAAAAGAGAGGCTCTTGTAGAAGCCAAGGACGAAATTTACAAGCTCCGCCAGGAAGCAGAAAAAGAAATCCGTGACAGAAGAAGTGAGATTTCCAAACAGGAACGTCGGATTCATCAGAAAGAAGAAACACTTGACAAAAAAATTGAAAGTCTTGAACACAAAGAAGAATCCACACAAAAGAAACTGGAACAAGCCGAGGCACTCCGCCAGGAAGCCGAAGCTGTCAAACTCGAACAGCTCAGCACACTCGAACGCATTTCCGAACTGACCAGGGAACAAGCAAAAGAATACATGATCCGGGTTCTGGAAGAAGAACTGGTTCATGAAAAAGCGGTTAAAATTTCTTCTTATGAACAGCAGATCAAGGAAGAATGTGAAGACAAGGCAAGAAGTTATCTGTCTCTTGCCATTGCAAAATGTGCATCAGATCAGGTATCTGAGGCAACTGTTTCCGTTGTTGCCCTGCCGAGCGACGAAATGAAAGGACGTATTATCGGACGTGAGGGACGCAACATCAAGGCGCTGGAAGTTCTCACGGGTGTAGACATTTTAATTGATGACACACCAGAGACAATCACGCTTTCCTGTTTTGATCAGGTACGGCGTGAAATTGCCCGGATTGCACTGGAGCATTTAATTGCAGATGGCAGAATCCATCCGAGCAGAATCGAAGAAACTGTTGAAAAAGCAAAACGTGAAGTAGAACATCGAATCAAACAGGAGGGCGAAAAAGCCGTTATTGAAACAAACGTTCACGGTCTCAATCATGAACTGGTGAAATTATTGGGACGACTCCGTTTCAGAACCAGTTACCGCCAGAATGTGCTTACACATTCAGTTGAAGTTGCCAATCTGTGCGGCGTCCTAGCAGCGGAACTTGGTGTGGATGTGAATCTTGCGAAACGTGCGGGACTTCTGCATGACATTGGCAAGGCACTGACTTCTGAAGTGGAGGGATCTCACGTCCAGATTGGTGTGGATGTATGCCGGAAAGTGCATGAGAATCCGGAAGTGATTCATGCGATTGAGGCACACCATAACGACGTTGAACCACGCACGGCAATTGCGTGTATCGTTCAGGCGGCGGATGCCGTTTCAGCGGCAAGACCCGGCGCAAGAAGTGAGAACTACGAAAGCTACATAAAACGATTGGAAAAACTGGAAGAAATCTGCATGTCCTACAAGGGCATTGAAAAATGCTATGCCGTACAGGCAGGACGTGAAATTCGTGTGATGGTACAGCCGGAGATCATCAGTGATGAAAAAATGGTACTGACGGCTCGTCAGATTGCACAGCAGATTGAAAACGAAATGGATTATCCGGGACAGATCAAAGTGAATCTCATTCGGGAAAGTCGGGTTGCAGATTACGCAAAGTAAGAAATCAAAGGGCGGCTTTTGGCCGCTCTTTTTTATTTCTGTTTATTTTATTATTAAGAATTTATTTTTGCTTTGTATTAGGAGGAATTTTTATGCCGAAAACGGCAAAAACCATTTTCAATACCACGGAAAAATCCAATTTTATTCTGAATATGAAACCGGAGGAATATCATGGCTATAATTTAAAAATCCTGTTGGGATTTCTGATTCTGATGCCATTATTCTGCATTCCATTGGAATTCGTCAATGTCTACAGCGTCCCGACAATGGCGCTGTCGATCACGGGCGTAGTTGCTATTGTGTTTGTATTGATCGGCTTCATGAAAAGCGAAACACCAAAAAATTTGTTTCTTCCTGCCGGCATTCTCGGCGCAATGCTGATCTGGGGATTGATCAGCCTATTTGATGCGTCTTATACAGGACTGGCCCTGTTCGGCGAGGATGGTCGTGGCGAAGGCTGGCTTGCCAGTCTGTTTTACGCAGGATTCTTCCTTCTCGGCGCACAGCTTGGAACGAATCAGAACTGTCTGAAATTAATCAACGGCATGTTATGGATGGGACTTGCTGAGTGCCTCTGGAGCTTATTACAGATACTGCCAATTCATTTTCCGTCTTATTATCAGAATCTTGAGCCTTTGTTATTATTTGATCTTTTTTTGCCGTCCGGTCTGACCGGAAGTCCGATTTTTCTGGCAATTCTGTTATCTATGCTACTGATCCCAGCCATGCTCGGCGGAATTTTCGCAGAAAAAAAATCACAGAAAATTTTTTATCAGATCTGTTCTGTCTGTTTTGTCATATTTTCCGTAAAAACGCAGTGTCTGCTCGGCATCTGTGCACCGATTGTTGCCATCCTGATTGCAGTGATCTACGGGATTACGAAAAAATCCGGGAAATCTGCCATTTTTTCACTTGTTATGACACTCCTTGCATTCGTCGCCGGAATTGGCTTATCTTATACCGCACCGTCGATCAATCACAGCTACAGCCGTGCAACGGGCGAAAATGTCCCGATTGAAAATCAATTTGTCCTGTATGACGGCGCAATTATCTGGGAAGATAGTTCTTATAGATTAACTGCAAGCGGTTACTATATCAGGAACGGCGCTGAAAATCCAAACGGCAGTTTTGAGATTACCAGTATTCCGGAAACATATCAATTTTTGAACAAGGGAACAGCCAAAATCATCCAGTTATTTCCTCTAACCGGGAGCGGACAGGACAGCATGGCATATGTCCAGCGATATCAGGATGCAGCCATTATATCCAATCCGAATACATTTGACAGATGTTATAATTACTATCTGCATCTTGCCGGAACAACGGGAATCCCCATGCTGATTCTGTTTGTTTTCTTAATGGGGATTGTGATCGTCCGTGGGATTTCCGCCTGCCGAAAATCCGGAAACTGGCTGCAGTTCGGAATCTTAAGCGCAGTCATTCTCTATCTGCTCATGATGTTCTTGGGAACAAGCTGTATTACCGTTGCACCACTGTTTTGGATGTTTGCCGGAATCTGTGTCAATCTGAAACAGACAGAATAACTCATTAAAAATAATAAAAATCAGAAAGGAGATTTTATTCATGCATTCCATTTCGATTTCATTTCCGCCGGGAAGCGCCGGACTGGAAAGTCTTGTCACGGAGACAGAATCCTGTTGGGAAATTTTACAGAAAGAAACACGCCCGATTTTTATTTACGGCATGGGAGACGGCGCAGAAAAAATTATGGGCGTGTTCCGGCAATATCATATTACAGTTGCCGGGATCTTTGCAAGTGATGAATTTGTCAGAGGACATTATTTTGCAAATTTCAAAGTGCATAAACTGTCCGAAATTGAAGAACTTGTAGACGATTTCGTGATTGTCCTTGCGTTCGGGACGAATTATGCAAATCTGATCCAGCACATCCGTATGCTGTCCAGAAAACACACGCTCTATGCGCCGGATGTCCCCGTGATCGGCGAGGGGTTGTTTACTTATCAGTATTTTCTCGAACATCTCCAGGAATTTAATACCGTATACCGGATGCTTGCAGATGAAGAATCCCGGAAAGTTTATCTGAATACAATTCAATACAAAATCAGCGGTAAAATTCGGTATTTGGAACCGATTAACCACGACCCGGAAGAAATTTTCCGGACAGTTCTGAAACCGACCCGCAATGAATGTTTTGTAGACCTGGGCGCTTATACAGGCGACACCATCCGGGAACTGCTGAATTACACAAACCGGAAATATTATTCCATCCATGCCGTTGAACCAGACAAGAAAAATTTCAAAAAACTGGAACGCTATGTGGAAAACGCACAACTCCGGCGGATTTCGCTCCACCATTGTATTGCCTGGTGCAGAGATACAGAACTTCCGTTCCGGACAAAGGCCGGACGGCAGTCCTGTCTTGCGACAGACGGCGAGTGCTTCCCTGCCCGGAGCGTAGACAGTTTTGTACAGAATGATCCTGTGACATTTCTGAAAATGGATGTAGAGGGATTTGAACGGGAGGCAATCTGGGGCGCATTCCGGACAATCCGCCGCCGCAAACCGAAATTATGCGTGTCTGTCTATCACAGAAATCAGGATCTGTTTGAACTGCCGCTTCTGGTCAGGATGATCCATCCGGACTACAAATTCTACTTCCGGCACAGACTGTACATTCCTGCGTGGGACACAAATCTGTATGCAATTCCGGAATAAATTAATTTAAAAATAGAAACAAATCAACAGAGCACCGGAAATCTCTCCGTGCTCTGTATTTTTGAATCTTTTAAATTTTTCTCAAAATTTTTTGAAAAATTAAAAAAGCTCTCATTTTTCCCTTGATTTTTTAGGTTGACTATGCTATAATAGAAATAATTATATAATTTCAGAATTTAAATTAATATTTTTAAATATTAAAAATATGAAAAATATTGAAAAAAAGGATGGATTGACGATGACTGATGAACAAGCAAGAGCCAAGCTGCAAGCTGCCGAACAGGAACATCTGCTTGCCTGGTATGACACACTTTCCGAACATGAACAGTACGATCTGCTGGAACAGATCGATGCACTGGATCTGGATCTGCTTGACGTGTTCCGGAATTACAAGCAGAACGGCGAACCGGATCGAGGGGAATTAGCACCGATGGGTGCGCTGACAATTCCCGAAATTGAACAGAATCATGCAAAATTTGAAACTGCCGGACTCGATGCCATCCGCCAGGGAAAAGTCGGTGCTGTCCTGCTAGCCGGCGGTATGGGCACAAGACTCGGTTTTGACAAACCCAAAGGAATGTATAATATCGGCTTATCCAAGCCGTTATATATCTTTGAATGTCTGATTCAGAACCTGATAAAAGTCGTTGACCAAGCAGGCGCATTTGTTCCGTTATTTATTATGACAAGTGAAAAAAATGACGAAGATACCAGGGAATTTTTTGAAAGCATGAAATATTTCGGCTACAATCCGGAATATATCCATTTCTTTACGCAGGACACTGCCCCGGCGGTGGACGCCGACGGAAAAATTCTGCTTGAAAGCAAATCCCGGATTGCCACATCTCCCAACGGCAACGGCGGATGGTTCGCATCCCTGGTGAAAGCCGGTCTGCTGAACTTTCTTCAGCGTGAAGAAATTGAATGGCTGAATGTCTTCGCTGTAGATAACGTTCTCCAGAAAATCGCTGATCCGTGCTTTATCGGTGCAACGATTCTGTCCGGCTGTGAATCTGGCAGCAAAGTTGTCCGCAAGGCAGCGCCGGAAGAACGTGTGGGCGTTCTCTGTCTGGAAGACGGCAAGCCGTCAATTGTGGAATATTATGAAATGACGCCAGAGATGACCACAAGCCGTGAATCAGACGGTAGTCTCTCCTATAATTACGGTGTCATTCTGAATTATCTGTTTCAGACAAAAAAATTAACAGAACTGCTTCATAATCAGCTCCCTGTACACATTGTACACAAGGCAGTACCTTATATTGACCAGAACGGCGAAAAAATCCGTCCGGAATATCCGAATGCCTACAAATTTGAATCCCTTGTCCTAGATCTGATTCACTTACAAGATAGCTGTTTATCTTATGAAGTGGAACGCTTCCGGGAATTTGCACCGGTCAAGAACGCCGAGGGCGTGGATTCTGTCATTTCTGCCCAGGAACTGCTCCGGCGGAATGGTGTAGCATTATAGTCTTAATAATTATAATATAAAAAGAACTCCCGGCGGAGTTCTTTTTTAATTATTATAACTTTTCAACTAAATGTACTAAATATCTGAGCAGATTCATGCTGTCCGCAAGCGTAATCTTGCCGTCACCATCCGTGTCCACGTTGGCAAGTCCCTGCGAGGAAATCTGATCTACGCCAACATAGACACGATTCATCAGAACAATATCACTGATGTCGACTTCCCCATCGTCATTCGCATCCCCACGCAAAACAGCCTGTACTTCTTCCGTAACAGTGACCTGCACCACGACTGCGTCATAATCGGAATTATAGACCGTAATCCGGGCTGTGCCAGGATCTATTGCCGTGATCACACCGGATTTTGAAACGATTGCCACCTCCTCACTGCTCGTCCGGTATCTCAATCCGGTTTGATTCGCCTGAATTTGATATTGATCACCGGGTTGCAGTATGACTTTTGTTTCTGTGATCTGTAAAGTGGGTCTTGCTGCTGTGGTCATAGTAGATGTCGTTGTTGTTACTCTCGTGGATGCTGTTGTCATCATTGTGCTGGTAGTTGTAGTAGTGGTCGTTGATGACGTTGTTATCATTGCCGTTGTAGTAGCTGTTGTTTCTGTCGTAGTAATTTGGGTTGTTGTTTCTTCCACTGGAGCTATTCCTAATTCATAAGAAAGCTCCGGCTTGGATTTTTCATAGACAACCTGGACAAATATATCATCTACATTACAATATACTACACAACCTTCCGCCAAGTTTCCGTTTGCGGATAATGTTGATCCATCCAGTCCGCCAAAAATTACCGTTTCTTTCTTACCATTCTCATTCATATAATAGAGAGAAATTTTCACAACGTCTCCGGGGTCGCCTGTGATATGCAGAAGAAATACATCACCGTTTTTCAAACCCAGATTAGAATACGAAAAATGAACCGTTCCACCAGTTGACTCCAACTGATTAACAAGTGCGGCGGCCTGTTCATCCTCAGCAGAAACTTCCAAAATCGGCACTATGCCTGCTATACCGGCTATGAGCATAAGCGTCGCTGTCATGATTGAAATTATTTTTTTCATAAGATAGAACCCCCATTGATTCAAAAATAAATAGTAATTTGAAAAATAATGACTTAAAAATTCAGAAATTCTGGATTTTCTGCAAGATATTCTTCCAGTGTTCCTGTAAATCCTGTGCCGGATTCCGCCGCATAACTCAGCACAAGTGAGGCGTCCTGTGCGTTAATGTTGCCGTCTGCGTTGACATCAGCGGCAGATGCCTGTTCCGTTGTCAATTCACTCTCTGCGCCTGATCCGATTAATGCTGCTGCGGAAAGAATCGCCGCCGCATCGCCGGAATTCACAATGGTATCGCCGTCCAGATCCCCCAATATGTTCGCCGGTTCTTCTTTGAATTCCGGCAAATACACATCCGAAAGCGGATCACAGCCGCCGACAAACAACTGCACCCAGTAATAACCTGCCTCACCCTCATAAACAGCAATCCCAATATATTCTAAATTGGGATTCAGAATATTTTCGCTGTGAATTTCCGAACTCATCCAGGTATCCACTGCCTGTTGTGCGGTCGTCATACCAGTGGCGATATTTTCGGCATAAGCACCATAAAATGCGCCGTTTAGAGCTTCATCAATCGCTGTCGTGTACATAGTGCCGTTTGGTCTTTCGTGTTCGTTACGGATTTCCAGTTCATGACAACGGATCATAGCGGCATCGTTCAGCGCTCTGGAACATTTCAACGGCGCAATCCCCTGTTGTTCCCGTTCCACATTCACCCGTGCGACAGCCTGGTCGGCAAGTTCTGCGAAATCCACTGCGTAAGCTTGCAAAGAATTCACCGGAAACGTACCGCAAACACCAGCAGAAAACAAAATACCTGCTGTGAGGATCGAAATTATTTTTTTCATTAGATATAACCTCCTGTATCACAAAAAATAATAAATAAATTATAATTTAATAATTTTATTATAGCAGATTTTGCCCTGAAATGCAAGCAAAATGGAATAATTCAGGATCTTTTTAGTATTTTTCACAAATTCTGTGTTTTGATTTCTGCATATTATCCAAAAAAAGCTCCCCTGAATCAGGGAGCTTTCCGGGAATTTTAAAAATTTAAAACTATCTTCTGAAAAAATCTAAATCTGCTATCACCTCCAGTCCGAAATCCAGATTTTTTGCCAGGGATTCTGCATTGAGGGAATGCAGAAT